>JBATNE010000092.1:0-23625 GCA_049290195.1 Candidatus Zixiibacteriota bacterium | reverse complement strand
GTATTGAATTGTGTATCTCGTCCAAGCAGCCGACACAACGAGACTGGGGCAAAACTACGCGGTCGGATTCCTTTGCGCAACAACTACCTGCTTGCCGAAGATCGCAAACCAGAGCGTGCCGAGAATGCCGAATCCAAACGCGGTCAGCAGATTGGTGGCTGGGCTGATTTTCCAGAGGAATCCGCCGCCGAACGCCGCCACCGCTACCACCGAGTCCCGCATCAGGTAGTACAGACCGAACATGGCAGCCTCTTTGCCGGGCGGAGCCAAATCCATTATCAGCGCCTTGCGGGTCGGTTCGCCGAATTCTTTCAATCCGCGAAGCACAAACGCCGCCACCAGCGGCCAGAAGGACTGGGTGAACAGGAGCATGAGAGGAAAGAACGTGAAGAAGACAAACGTGATCACCACAAACGGCTTCTTTTCAGTCTTGTCGGCATAGTAGGCGACCGGAATGTAACAGAGCACCGCGACCGCCATTTCCACCGACGTCAGTACGCCGAACTCAAACGCGCTCACCGGGGAAGCAATCGTCTGAGTCGCCCAGATCACGACAAAGGCGTACGGGATTTGCTCGCAAAAGCGAATGAGAATGTCAGACACCAGGAGCCGTTTCATTTCCGGAGTCATCTCGCGGAAGAGCCGTAGTGGATTCTGTTCCGCCTTGTGATTCTCAGTCGCGGCCGGGGAATCTTTGTCGATCATCAGCTGCTGCATGATCGCCGCGATGATCGCCATGCCGAGGGCAGCCACAAAGGCGAGTCGAACACCAGTTCGAGTCCCCCAGGTATCGATGAAAATTCCGCCGAGAAGCGGACCGAGGGCCATTGGTATCCTTCGGACGAGTGAATGCATAGAAACACCCATCGTCCGCTTGCTCTTGGGGAGTACTCTTGCCACCATACTCATGGTGGCGGGAAGCGAAATCGCTGTCCAGGAGAGAAAGAGAAACGACCCGACAATTACCGCCCAGATAGTCGGCACGAATATCACTACCAGAAAGCCGGCCATGGCGAGCAGATTGAAAATGAGCAGTGCTTTCTTGGTGCCGTAGCGATCGGCGAGGTAACCGCCGGGGAATGAATAAAGAGCCGACAGAAGGTTGTCCAGACCGTTGAGCAAGCCAACCATGATGGCCCCGCCGCCGAGAGCGATCAGGTAAAGCGGCAAGAACCGCTCCGCCATCTTCTCTCCCATCCCTACCAGAATGACCATGCCGAGCAAAGCCACCATGCTCTTCTTGAGGGCGAAGAAATCAATCAGCCGTTGGCCGAGAGTCATGATCGGGTTTCACTCCGGGCTGGAGTCATTGGCTGGCCATCATCCGGTCATACCACTCCTTGAGTGATTTGCCGTAACGGGTCCACGTGTATTCAGAGGCTCGTCGTTTGCCGTCGGAAACCAGCTGTCCTCGGAATTTGGCGTCATCTCGAATTTGTTCGATTGCCCGCCGGGATTGTTCCGGTTCTCCCGGATCAACCATGAACGCGGCACCGCGCGCAATTTCCGCACAGCCGGAGCGATCCGATGTTATCACCGGCGAACCGGCCGCCATCGCTTCGAGCATCGGGAGTCCAAACCCTTCCTCCCATGAAGGAAGTAATGTCACCAGCGTGTTTTCATACAACCAAAGCAGTTCGGCCGGAGAGACACGGCTGAGAGACATCAGTCTGTCGGCCGGGAATTTCCCGATTTCCTCTTCGATCCCTTCATCGAATCCAAAACCGGGCTCACCCACCAGCACCAACTTCAAATCGGCGAACGGGCGGACAGCTTCGAGTATGTGAGGAATGTTCTTACGATTTTCCAGACGACCGACAAACAGCACATACGGACTGGTAGATTCGCGCATCTTGATCGGCTGGGTTCTGGTCATGGTCGGCTCGGGAATGATGATGCCGTTAGGGAGTGAGAAACAGCGATCCGGATCAACTGCATCCAGCGCCAACAGCTCCATGCGGGTCCATTCGCTCCCGGTAAGAACGAGGTCCGCATCGGCGATCTCAGGCCGCATCCTGGATTCCAGCTTCTGCTGGAATTCCGGACTCTGCCAGGCATTCGGTTTCAGTGACCAGGCATCGTGTACCGTGTAAATGTGGCAGAGCGCTTCGATTTCGAGCTTCCGGTGACAGAGCGAATGCACGATGTCATATTCCGGGCTGAACCGGCTAGTCCAGGGGCGAATCCGCTTGAGGTCAATGGATGACCCGTTGAGCGATGTAACATCCCCTTTGGTATAGAAACCTGTCAGGGCGAGATCGCTGAATTTTTCCAATTGGCGAACAGTGTGAAAGCACACTTGTGACACACCGCCAAACGGATTTCGGGCAAAGGAACTGATGTCGCACGCGACCGACTTCATATGGGGGAAAGAAAGCAGAGAGAAGGCGGGAGCGCTACTAAACTTTAGAGCACTCCCAAAATCGTCTTGGAGTGCGGTCTAGACGCTGGTCGCCATGACCGTTTCGTTCAAAAGCTGGATAATCCGGCCGGCCAGAAACGGCTTCTGGATAAACCGGGCGTACCGGCTCTCCATCAGCTCTTCGCTGGTCTTGTTGCCACTCATCAGGATCAGCGGAATATCCGCAAACTGCCGCTGCATGATCTCGGCAAACTCCTGCCCTTCGAATCGGGGAAGGTTCAGTTCGGCGATGACGGCATCAAAAGTGCCGTTTTCCAGTTCCAACAGCGCCTCGGAGATGCCGGGGGCGGAGATTGGAATGTAGTCACTGTGGTTCAAAGCTTCGGTCAGCGCTTCACGAAATTCGTTGTCCGGCTCTACCACCAGCACCTTGCGGAAACCGCGAGCTCGTCCATCCCGCTTACTCTTCAGTGTCCGTTCGATGACTTCTTCGATATGCTGAATGCGGAATGGTTTGGCCAAGAAGCCGTCCGGGGCGGCATGGCTGATGATTTCCTGACTCACCACACCGGTGATGAACACAACCGGCATATCGGGATAATGGCGACGGACTTTCTTCAAGAGCTGGATGCCGTCGAGATTCGGCATCTTGATATCGGTGACCATCAGGTCAAACTTGTGCGTCAGGAGCGTGTCGAGAGCTTCGATCCCTCCCGGTGCGCCGGTAACCTGATAACCGATAGCTGTGAGCGTGTCCACCAGAAGGCTGAGCAACTGGGGATCATCGTCCACAACCAGGACATGGGCCTTGAACTGAGTTGACATTTACCCTCTGATTATCTTCAACAGTTCGAATTTCTTCTGCTCTAACAGCGACGGCGTGTTGGCTTCGATATTCAATCGCAATAGCGGCTCGGTATTCGATGGTCTCAAGTTAAACCACCAATCCGGGTACTGCACCGTCAGACCGTCGATCGTGTCCTGTTCGCCGGAAGCATACGTCGATGTAACCGCGGCGATCTTGTCCGGAATGGAATCGACCCGGGTATTGATTTCACCGGAACGAACATACGGATCGATATCCTTCACCATCTGATCAAGGGGACGATTCTCGACTGAAATCAGTTCGAGACAGACCAGAAACGCGATCAATCCGGAATCGGCAAACCAGTTGTCGCGGAAATAGAAATGGCCGGAATGTTCGCCGCCGAATATGGCGTTGTGCTTCTTCATCAGCGGCTTGATGATGGCGTGGCCGACCCGCGTGCGAATCGGAATTCCCCCCATCTTGGTTATCAACTGCGGGACCGCCCGCGAACAGATCAAATTGTACAGGATAGTCTCCCCTTTGTGCTTTCCCAAAAGCGATCGGGAAACCAGCGCGGTGGTAATGTCGCCACCGAGTTGACGGCCGTCCTTGTCCAGCAGAAACATCCGGTCGGCATCCCCATCGAACGCCACTCCGAAATCAGCGCGGGTCTCCTCGATCTTCTTCTGGAGATCGACGAGATTCTCCAGTTCGATCGGCGATGCCGGGTGGTTCGGGAATGTACCATCCAATTCGAAAAAGAGCCGAGTCACTTTAATCGGGAGTTTCTTCAGCACCGGATCGAGAATCTTCCCCGCCATCCCGTTGCCGGCATCGATAACGACATGATATGGCTTGATCTTGGCGATATCGATAAACGACAGCGCGTGGGCGCCGTATTCATCGCTGATATCGCGACGAACCACGATCCCCTTGTTGGGAGATTCCACCAGGAAACTGCCGTCCTGGATCATCTTAAGCATTTGCCCCAGACCTTCGCTGCCGGAAAGCGGCTCAGCGTTTTTCGAACAGATCTTGAAGCCGTTGTACTCTTTGGGATTGTGACTGGCGGTGATCATCACGCCGCCGTCGTAATTGTACTTCCCGACGGCAAAATAGAGACCATCGGTGGAGATCAGGCCGAGATCGATAACATCGACCCCGCTGTCGTTCAGGCCGCGGGTCAGCTGCTCGAAAAGGGCATCCGATGACACCCGCATATCCCGGCCGACCGCGATCGCGCGCGGCTTGAGATAATTGGCCAGTGCGGCGCCGATCTGATAGGCGTTCTGGGTGCTCAGCTGGTCGGGAAATGTCCCGCGGATATCATACGCTTTGAAAATCGACGGATTAATACTCATCTTCTTTACATCCCTGTAGGGCTAGTCTGCGATACTAAATTATATCGGCTGCTGCCCACCAAAAGCGTAACGGCCGGAAAGGGTTAAGGCAAGATTTAATTGCCGGCCCGCGGTTGACTTTGGTCCGTCAATTTGTATTCTACCGGCGATGAACAACCCCCAAAAGGACAAAGTGCCTACCATGACCCAACCGATCGGTTTTATCGGACTCGGCAACCTCGGAACCGCCATGGCCAAACGACTGGCCGAACAAGCGAACTCCCTCGTTCTATGGAATCGAACACCGGGAAAAGCGGAGGCACTCATTGCCACCCTGCCCGCCCCGAATAGCCACTCGGTAGCCACCCATCCGGCCGATGTGGTCTCGAAATGCGAAATCGTCATCCTGAACCTGTTCGATACCGAAGCGGTCAAACAGGTGGTCGCTGGGGTGAACGGGATTTTTGAATCCGACTGCCGCGGAAAAGTCATTGTCGATACCACCACCAACCATTTCTCCGAAGTTGCCACTATCTATGGCCTCATCGAAGATGCCGGCGGCAAGTATCTCGAAGCTCCGGTGTTGGGATCGGTCGTCCCGGCGCAGCAGGGAAATCTCACCATGTTAGTCAGCGGCGACAAACGGTCATACGAGAATTCCAAACCGCTCCTGGATCAACTGGCCAAGACCATTTTCTATCTTGAAGAACGGACGCTGGCCACACGGATAAAACTGCTGAACAATCTCGTGCTCGGCTCCATCATGGGGGCGATCGCCGAAGCGGTTTCGATCGGCGAAGTCTCCGGGATCGATCGGGCGCGCCTGCTGGAAATACTTGCCGCCGGTGCCGGCAATTCGGCGGTGATGAATGCCAAGCGGCAGAAGCTGGTTGATTCTGACTTTACCCCCCACTTCTCAGTCGGGGCGATTCACAAAGATATGGAATATCTGAAAGCGATGTCCACCGCTTTGAAACTGGAACCGGCGATGGTGGAAGCGGTACGGCGGATCTTCAACCGCGCCGAGAAAGCCGGACTTGGGGATTTGGATTTCTCAGCGGTAATAAAGTCGATGTCCAAGGGACATTGAACAATTCTACTGACTAGAATCTGATCGTCACTCCGGCGCCAAGGGTCTTTCCATCCAGCAATATCGGGAAGATCGTCGCCGAAGGTGCGGAGCTCGCCGCATCTTGGCGCTGATTGTAACTTGCAACGGCCTTCTTCATATGCTTGTCCGCGCTCGTTTCGAATACCGTAGAGAGAATGACCAGGGGAGCACCAATGGCGGCCATGATTGTATATGTGTCGTCCCACTTGTGACCTGCAAGCGCCCCTCCGAGCGGCCAGCCAAGCAATAATCCACCCGGTATCCCGGTGGCATATGATAGACCCATCGAGCTGGCGTACGAACTCAGCTCCCTGACAGCGACACTGTCGTCACCCACCAATGCTTTGACATTGTCACCGGTTGCCCCGGCCCCCTGGAAGGTCACACTGTCGGTCGAGTATCTCCATCCTCCCCAAAAATTCTTCTTGAGTGTTATATGGCCGGCACTGACTGACCCAACCAGTCCAAATGTGACGAGGAAAGCAAGAAGGATAGAGCGGCGATTCACATGACCTCCCGACAGCTGAAAGAATACCACACTTTGAACGAGGATATCACAGTCCCCGTTTTTTGTCAAGTGAGATTCCGCGCGACCTGATCCGATCGCTAATTCAATAGCGGCGAAATCGCATACAGGAAATATCCCATCCCGATCACACCGACCGCAAGCCCCAGTACCCAGACCAGCTTCTTCTTGAGAAGCGCTGCAATCGATGACAACAGAATGGCGATCTGTAAGAATATCACCGCCATCCCGAACACCTGCGAATGCCGCTGGGCATGGTCCCGGACCTCTTCGAACTTCTTCGCATCCGCCTGAATCGTGTCTTTCTCAGCTGCGTATTTGGAGATCTTGGCTTCAGCTTCGGCCAACGCCTTCTTGTAATCGTCGACTAACTCCGCAGCCGATTCGGCGTGTGACTTGATATCAAGTTCGAGATTCTGCTTTTCCAGTTCGTACAGATATCCCTTGATGCTCTTGGCCTGATAATAGGACCACTGGTTGGCTGCCATGCTCTGGTTAATGACACTTCGGGTGGAATAGCCACCCCCTTTGAAGGTCGACAGGGTCGCGCAGACCGCCAGAATTACGGTGGTCAGCGCCAGATAGTTTAACCAGGGTTCTTTCTTCTCGTCAGCCATGACTCAGCTCTCCACTCCAGTTCTTCAGGCAAAAGGGTTGTAATATCAGAATCGATTCTTGGAATATTCTTTCATCGGCTCCGGAATCTCCAGCGTCCAGACTTCTTCCGGATCATTCAATTTCAGCTTCAACTCGTTGATCTTTCCATCGTGTACTTTTCTCGCCCAGTTGGCATCGAGCAATAACGCCCGTCCCAGACCGACCAGTTGTACACCATCGGCCAGCACCTGTTCCGCCTGATCCGGGTGAAGAATTCCACCAAGTCCAATCACCGGAGTCTTAGTGAACGCATCCGCGATCATCTTGGTCGGATGTGATCTCTGCGGATAATCATTTCGAATTCCCACCCCGTACTGCCAGCTGGAGACATGGATGATATCCAGCCCAAGCGGCACCAGTATCTGCAATAGCTGAATGGCGTCATGCGTGGAATAGCCGTCGGGATCAGCTTCTTCGGGAGAAATGCGATACGAGATCGGGTACTCCGGGCCGACTTCGGAGCGAACGGCTTTGATTACTTCCTGCGCAAACCGGCTCCGATTATCAAGCCGATGGCATAGCTCTATCGATTCATGCTCGGCGTGTCGATCGCACCGATCGCACCGGCAGTCTCCCCCCCATTTGTCGGTCCGCTTGTTGGTGAATGGCGAGAAGAACTGTTGGAACAGATAGGTGTTGGCGCCATGGAGTTCAATTCCGGTGAATCCGGCATTCCTTGCCCGTCCAGCGGCACGAGCAAATGCTTCGACAATCATCCAGATATCATTTTCAGTCATGGCGGTCGGCATTTCGGATGTCCCCCGGCGGTTGATCACCGCCGATGGTGCTAATGGCGGGCGATGCGCATATTTCCAGAGGGCGGCGTTGCCGCCGTGGTGAATCTGCAAGAATGACGCCGCGCCAAATTTGTTGATACCGTCGGCACATTTCGCCAGACGGGACATCATCTGATCGTTGTGACAACCGACCTGCCGCTCAAACGAGTGTCCGGACTTGTGGCAGTAACAGGCCGGAGTCATCACCAGCCCGATCCCGGACTCCGCCCGTTTGGAGAGATAGGAAATTTCGGCATCAGAAAAGGAACCGTCGTCGTTCCCGGACGTAGTAGTCAATGGAGCCATGACCAACCGATTGGCGAGTTTGAGTGATCGTCCCACTGCCAGCGGCTCAAAAAGCGTTGAATAATGTGCCATGAAGCGGAATCTACCGGTCCGGCGAAGGCAATTCAACTAAATCGGTCAGCCATTTGGGAGTGGACCTTGACGATCCACGTATCCCTTCGTAATCTTGGTCAAACGCTCCCCTTAAACGATTCAATGGAACTATGAAAATTGCCCTGATACTCATCTTGCTAGGAGTTGCCATGACAGCCAACGCCTCAACCCCACCGCTTCCGGATTTTGATTCTCTCTGGAACTATGATCAACCTGCCCAAACCGAAACCGCGTTTCGTGCCCTCATCCCTGCCGCGCAGGCAAGCAATGACACTCCCTATCTCGCCGAACTGATGACCCAGATCGCCCGGACATTGGGACTGCAACAGAAGTTCGATGAAGCGCACCTACTACTGGATTCTATCGAGCCACTTCTTCCGGTTGCCGGAGGTCGGGCCAGAGTCCGCTATCTGCTGGAGCGGGGGAGGGCGTTCAACTCATCGAAGAAACAAGATCAGGCAATGCCGCTGTTCGAGCAGGCGTGGGAACTGGGGCTAAAGGGTGGGTTTGACAATTTCGCGGTCGATGCCGCCCATATGTGTGCGATCGCCGCACCATCGGATCAGAAGTTGCCCTGGAATCTGAAGGCACTGGCGCTGGCAGAGAAATCGTCGGAGCCGAAAGCCCGCAAATGGCTTGGATCGCTTTACAACAACATGGGGTGGGGTTATTTCGAGGCCAAGAAGTACGACCTGGCGATGGATATGTTCACCAAGGGGCTGGCGTTCCAACAGGAAATGAACCGTCCGCTCCAGACCAGAATTGCGAAGTGGTCTATCGCCAAGACCTACCGCATGATGGGGAATCTTGACACCGCCCTTGCAATGCAGCGAGAACTCGAGCGGGAGTGGTCTGAGTCTGTCGAGAAACAGGATGGCTATGTATACGAAGAACTGGCTGAATGCCTGACAACATTGGGCCGCCCCGACGAAGCCGCACCCTATTTCGCCAAAGCTTACACCCTTCTTTCCACCGACCCCTGGCTGTCCCGCGACGAACCAGAACGCCTGGCAAGGTTGAAGGAGCTGGGGAAGGGGAAGTAGGCCAAACGGCCTGGCACCTTGTTTGAACCGCCTGCTGCGACCTCATTTTGCCCCCCAAAACCGTGTTGCGCCACACGTATATCTTTCGTAACTTATTGCCCCGTACCGCGAAAGTGGCGGAATTGGTAGACGCGCTGGACTTAGGATCCAGTTCTTAACCGAGTGGGGGTTCGAGTCCCCCCTTTCGCACTTTTTGTCGTTTGCCCGATACCCCATCGTCTGGCATATTACGGTTTCCCACCACCGGGAACGATCCCGGCGAGCGGGCGTTCTTGGGACACTATTGCTTAAGCTATTTGGAGGCACGTGAAAGTCGAAGTTAAACAGGGCGAAGGACTCAAACGAGAAATCTCGATCGAACTCCCCGCCGAACGGGTCCAGACTGCCATCGAACAGAAATTCGCTGAAGTTCAGCAGTCGGTTACCCTCAAAGGTTTCCGCAAAGGGCATGCGCCAATGAACATGGTCAAGTCAATGTACGCCGATGAAGTCAAGGCGGACGTGATCGACGACCTGATCAAAGTCAGTTATCCCGAGGCCCTCAAGGAAAAGACACTCAATGTCGCCTCCCGGCCGACCCTGACCAATCTCAACTTCACCGATGACGGCGGACTGGTCTTTACCGCTACGGTCGAAGTATTCCCGGAAGTGGAAAAGGTCCTCTATGACGGGTTCGAAGTTCCGAATCCGGAAGTCGAAGTCAAAGACGACGAAGTAAACGACGTCATCGAGTACCTTCGCAAGCGCCTGGCCACCGTCCGCGTGGTGGAACGGGAAGCGCGCGATGGCGATATCGTCACCTGCGACTTAAAGAAGCTTTTGGACCCGAAACTTGCGCTTCAGACCGATGATTTCCCGAATTCGGAAATCGACCTCGGCAACAAGCTGACCGTGAAGGAATTCAAAGAGAACATCCCGGGCATGAAGGCGGGAGATCAGAAAGAGATCGACGTCGTCTATCCTGATGACTACTCTGACAAGGTCTTCGCCGGCGCGCAGATCAAGTATCTCTGCACGGTGAAACTGGTCAAAGAGCAGATTATGCCCGAAGTCGATGATGCTTTCGCTAAATCGACCGGCTCCGGCGAGACCGTCCTGGAACTTCGCATCAAAGTCCGTGAGGACCTCATGCGCCAGCATACCGACATGCTCCACCAGAACCAGAAACGGGAGCTGATTCGTCAGGTTTGCGAGAAAAACCCGATCCCGATACCTGAGGGGATGGTCGAAGAGTACCTGAAGGATGTTGTTGAAGATTTCAAGAAGAACTACGAGAATGTGGACGAAGCCGATGTCCGGGCAACCTACCACCAGGTAGGGGTGGATTCGATGCGCTGGGATATCCTCTGGCACAAGCTGGCCGAGCAAGAAAACGTTGAAGTTTTGCCGCAGGATACCGAAAACTGGTTAAACGGTTTCGCCGCAAGGAATAACATCACGGTGGACCAGGCCAGGGAAATGCTGAATAAGTCGGGCCGGGTAGCCAACTTGCGGGATTCCCTCCTTGAGGAAAAAGTACTGGAATTCCTGTTGGGTAAAGCCAGCAAGTTGACAGTCGGAAAATAGAACGTAGTACAGGGTTACAGCGTTATAGAGATATCCTGTCCAACAAAGAGAAGGAAATCATGAGCGACAAGGAACTGAGAGCCAATTATATGATTCCGATGGTCATCGAGCAGACTGGCCGGGGCGAACGCGCCTATGACATCTTTTCCCGTTTGCTCAAAGACCGAATCGTCTTTATCGGTACTCCGATCGACGACAATATCGCCAACCTGGTCATCGCCCAGCTGCTGTTCCTGGCGGCTGAAGATCCGGAAAAGGATATCTTCATGTATATCAACTCCCCGGGTGGTTCGGTCAGCGCCGGACTGGCGATCTACGATACCATGCAGTTCATCAAGCCCGCGGTAGCCACCACCTGTATGGGTCTCGCTGCTTCGATGGGTTCATTCCTCTTGGCTGCCGGTGCCCATGGCAAGCGGACCGCGCTGCCTAACGCCCGAATCATGATCCACCAGCCGCTCGCCGGAACGCAGGGGCAGGTCTCCGATATCGTGATCATGACCGAGGAATTCAACAAGACCAAGAAACGTCTCAATGACCTCTACTCGTACCACACCGGCCAACCGGTCGAACGGATCGAGAAGGACACCGATCGCAATAATTTCATGTCGCCGGAAGAAGCCAAGAACTATGGCTTGATCGACAAGGTGTACACGTTCGACGATAAGGTGAAGAAGTAGCCAGGCTCATCGAGCCGGCATAGGAGCATCCATGGCGCACCAGTCATCACAACCGCCGACCCTGCCGCATCGCTGTTCGTTTTGCGGCAAGTCGTACGGTCAGGTGAAACGTCTCTTTTCCGGGCACGAATCATACATTTGTAACGAATGTGTGGTCCTGTGCGCCGATCTCTTGCAGAGTACGCCCGATTTCGAACAGGCTGAGGAGCTTCAGAATCTCCCCCGCCCGGCTGATATCAAACACTTCCTCGACCAGTATGTCATTGGCCAGGAAGAAGCCAAGCGGACCGTTTCGGTCGCTGTGTACAACCACTACAAGCGGATCAACCACCAGACCAAGCACCGGCTGTCCGGTGATGTCGGCGAGAGCGAGCCCGATGTCGAACTGGAAAAGTCCAACATCCTCATGCTGGGCCCGACTGGTACCGGCAAGACTTTGATCGCGCGCTCACTGGCGAAATTCCTCAAAGTTCCGTTTACGATCGCCGATGCCACCGTGCTGACCGAAGCCGGTTATGTCGGTGAAGATGTCGAGAATATTCTGGTTCGGTTGTACCAGGCATCCAATTTCAATGCCTCCAAGACCGAACGCGGCATTATCTATATCGATGAAATCGACAAGATTTCGCGCAAAGACGGGAATCCGTCGATTACTCGCGACGTCTCCGGCGAAGGTGTCCAGCAGGGACTGTTGAAAATCCTCGAAGGCACCATCTCCAATATCCCGCCCAAAGGCGGCCGCAAGCATCCTGAACAGGCATTTGTCCAGGTCGACACGACCAACATCCTGTTCATCTGTGGCGGTGCGTTCGATGGTCTGGACAAGATCGTCTCCCGTCGCCTCGGCAACCGTATTGTCGGATTCGAACATGACAACCGGTATGTCGACCACCATTCCGAAGAGATCTACAAGCACGTCATCCCGGCTGATTTGATCGAGTATGGCCTGATACCGGAACTGGTCGGACGACTCCCGGTGGTCGCTCCGCTGGGTCCGCTCGATGAAGTCGCCATGCTCAGCATTTTGACCGAGCCGAGAAATGCCCTCACTAAGCAGTATATCCGGATGATGGAACTCGAAGGTGTGAAACTCCGCTTCGAACCGGATGCCCTTCGTGCTGCGGTGAAGATCGCCCGCGAAAAGAAAACCGGCGCCCGCGCGCTTCGGTCGATTTTCGAAAAGGCGATGCTCAACCTGATGTACGACATTCCGTCGCATCCGGAGATCGCCGAAGTGGTCGTCACCGGCGAATGCATTTCCGAAGGGAAACCGCCGACGCTGATCAATCATACTGAGAAGAAAAAAGCGGGCTGACCTGCTTTGGACTTTGAATACTCAAAGGCATGTCCCTTCGGACATGCCTTTCGTTTTCCCCTCACTCCTTCAACGCGATAATCGACCGATGCCGGCGTATAAAGTCTGTATAGTCTACTTAGCACGAGGAAAATCATGTCAGATCAAAATCACTCCACCTTCACCTGCCCAATCTGCAAGAAGCAGCTCGACAGTCACGTCGGTACACCACTTAGCCTTGTCACCCATCCGGTCGATGACGCCATCAGGGCCGAACATCCCGAAATCAAATCGAATGACCTCATCTGTCAGGATTGCCGGTCAAGGTACCGGAGCGATTACGTTGGCAAAATCCTCGAAACGGAAAAGGGGGAAATGACCCGGCTCGAAAAGGCAGTGGTTGACTCCATGTCCGCCGAGGAGCTGATCGCTCGAAATGTCGATGCCGAGTTCAAGACAAAGCTCACTGTCGGAGACCGCATCTCGGACAAAGTCGCATCGTTTGGCGGAAGCTGGGCCTTCATCATTGGGTTTGGTGTCGTGCTCGTTGTCTGGATCACAGCCAACACGGTTGCCCTGATGTCTAAACCATTTGATCCCTTCCCGTTCATCCTCCTGAATCTTGTCCTCTCATGCGTTGCCGCCCTTCAGGCGCCGGTCATCATGATGAGTCAAAATCGGCAGGAAGCCAAAGACCGGCTTAGGTCTGAACATGATTACCAGGTCAATTTGAAGGCTGAAATTGAGATCAGGCAGCTGCACGTTAAGCTGGATCAGTTGCTCACCCACCAGTGGCAGCGCCTTCTGGAAATTCAGAAGCTCCAGATCGACCTCATGGAAGATCTCTCCAAACGCGCGGGAGACGGGAAATCGTAATCGCAGAACTCATTCCCGCTTCCTTATAGAATCCGCTTTGCGGATGCGGTCGAAATCCTCTATTTTCCCCACGTGAGCGACAATATTCTCCATAACCTCCAGGAGCGGGTCAAAGAACTGACCGCGCTCCATAGCACCGCTAGAATTCTGCAGGACGACTCCCGGCCATCATCGGCCGTTATGCAGGATGTCGTCGGGCTCCTCCCACCCGCCTGGCAATACCCGGAAATCACTGTGGGACGAATCTCATTCGATGGAGAGATAACTGTCTCCCCCAACTTCCGGGAGACACAATGGGGACAGTCCGCTCACTTTGTCCTTCGTAACGGACTTTCCGGCAAGATCGAAGTATTCTATCTCGAAGAACGACCGATGGCCGATGAAGGCCCCTTCCTCAAAGAAGAGCGAGACCTGATCGAATCGCTGGCGGAAATGCTCCGCTTCTATTTTCAGCATCGCCTCGCCGACCGCGCACTGCGTCAGGCCCACGACAATCTGGAACAACAGGTCAGTGCACGGACGGAGGATCTGAAAAAGGCGAATGCCGCCCTCCGACAATTGACCTCGGAGCTGTCGCTGGCCGAGGCGCGAGAGCGGCGAGCCATCGCCGAAGATCTGCACGACCACATCGGCCAGGCGCTCGCATTCATCAAGATGAATGTCTCTGATTTCCGCGGGAACGCCATGTTCTGTGGATTCGAAAACAAACTCGATGACATTGTCGGGTTGCTCGATCAAACGATTCGCTACACTCGCAATCTGACGTTTGAAATTTCCCCGCCAATTCTGTATGAACTTGGACTTGAAGCCGCAGTCGAATGGCTGGCGGACCGGATTCAGAAAAAGCATAACCTCAAAGTCAAAGTCCGTATCGGGCATGCCGAAGGCGCCATTACCGATGATGTCAAAATCGCCGCTTTTAAGGCCATCCAGGAACTGGTCACTAACTCCGTCAAGCATGCCAAAGCGAAACTGGTGACAATCGACCTTGACAGATCACCATCGCGCCTCTCTATTGTGGTTCACGATGACGGCCTCGGGTTTGATCCCAATCTGATTTCCCAGGGCGCCGCCGATCAGGATCGCTTCGGCCTGTTCAATGTCCGGGAGCGGATTAGCTACCTGGGTGGAACGATGACGATTGACGCTTCGCAAGGTTCTGGAACACGCGTGACCCTTGAAGTACCGCTGACATCGGGAGTGAAACATGAAAACTAGATTGCTGCTTGCCGATGATCACCGCCTCTTTCGCGACGGCTTGAAGACACTGCTCGGCCGTCAGGAAGACATGGAAGTGGTAGCTGAAGCCACCGAAGGTCCCGGCACTGTGGCCGCAGCCTCGAAGTTTAAACCGGACATTGTCTTGCTGGACATCTCCATGCCTGATCTCAACGGAATCGAAGTTGCCCGCAAAATCCTCGCGGAGAATGCCGCGGTCAAAATCATCATGCTCTCCATGCATTCCGATCAACGATACGTCACCGAATCGCTCCGTGCCGGAGCCAGCGGGTACGTGCTGAAAGACTGTGCGATCGATGAATTGCTCGCCGCTATTCGCTCAGTCGCACAGAATCGCCCTTACCTCTGCAGTTCAGTGGCAGAAAACGTGATCAGAGATTATGTCGGGATGACGCAAACTCAGACCGAATCAGTTTTCTCTATCTTAAGCGCCCGCGAACGCGAAGTCCTTCAGTTATTGGCCGAAGGCTGGAGCACCAAGGAGATCGCCGGACGGCTCGATGTCTCGATCAAAACAATCGAAACCCATCGCAAACAGATTATGGATAAGCTCGATATCCACAGTATCGCCGAACTGACCAAGTACGCCATCCGCGAAGGACTTACGCCGCTCGATTAGCCGCCGGGATCGGCCGCCTTTGCCACCGATCCCAACATGGACCGCTCACTCTCTAAGGTATTTGGCACGCCTCCGTAAGGGTTCCCCCGATTGTCGTTTTCGCCTTTCCTTGTTACACTTTTCACAAAGATAGTAACTCGATTTCGTCTCTTTGCGTCTGGAGGTACCTCGTGTTCGATACTGGGAATACCGGATTCATGTTGGTGGCAACCAGCCTGGTCATGCTCATGACCCCCGGGCTGGCGTTCTTCTATGGCGGTCTGGTTGGCCGCAAGAACGTCCTCACGATCATGATCCAAAGTTTTGTGTCGATGGGTGTCACCACCATCATCTGGTGGGCAGTCGGCTATTCGTTGTGCTTTAGCGGCGGCGATGGCGGCATCATCGGCAATCTCGACAAAGCGTTCATGATCGGCGTCACACTCAACACGCCATCGCCATACGGCACCGGAAATATCCCGGAGTTCGTCTTCATGGCGTACCAGATGATGTTCGCGATCATCACGCCGGCCTTGATCACTGGCGCCTTCTCAAATCGAGTTAGGTTCAGCGCCTACCTGCTCTTCCTCGTTGGCTGGCTGATCTTTGTCTATTTCCCGTTTGTCCACATGGTCTGGGGTAACGGCCTTCTGGCCAAGTGGGGCGTGCTCGATTTTGCCGGAGGCATTGTCGTTCACAATATCGCCGGAATGGCGGCCCTTGCCTCGGTGCTCTATGTAGGTCGACGAAAAATCGGCGACTCTGTCCCGCATAGTATTCCGCTGGTCGCTCTCGGTACCGGACTCCTGTGGTTCGGCTGGTACGGTTTTAATGCCGGCTCAGAGCTGAAGGTCGATGCCGTCACCGGTTTGGCATTCCTCAATACCGATATCGCGGCATCTTTTGCCGGACCTACCTGGCTCCTGCTCGCCTGGATATTTGAACGGAAACCAAAGTTCCTCGGCCTCTTGACCGGCGCCGTCGCCGGACTCGCCACGATAACCCCGTGTGCAGGATACGTCACTCCCACAAGTGCGGCAATTATCGGCATAGTCGCCGGGGCTGTCTGTTATTTCGCGGTCAACTTGAAGAACCGCTGGAAGTGGGATGACGCCCTCGATGTCTGGGGCGTACACGGTGTCGGCGGCATGATTGGAATCATCTTGCTTGGCCTCATGGCCAGCAAAGCGGTCAATCCGGCCGGTGCTGATGGCCTATTCTATGGCAACGCTACCTTCTTTGGCGTGCAACTGCTGGCGGTGGTCATCTCATCGATATACGCCTTCGGCTTCACCTACCTCATGCTGGTGGTCATCAATAAGATTACTCGCGTCAGAACTACGACCGATGAAGAAGAACGCGGTCTCGATGAATCGTTGCATGGCGAAGAAGCCTATCAACCCGAATCTGCCGGTTCACGCGGACAGATATAGTAAACAGATGCGAGGATCATCTCTATGAGATGGTCCTTGCCTTAATCAATGGAGAAATACATGCTGCGTTCCCGACACTTGCATCTTGCCGGCCTCGCTCTACTGATTGTCCTCGGGTTTTCAGTTCAGCCGATGGCGACACCGACCACCCACATATGGGGACCATCCACCGATATCCAGCCATTCAAAGTCCTCCATGTCGGCCATGATCTCTATGTTCCGGACTCCAAGACTGCCGATGGCCAGCGGATAGCATCGATCAACAATCTTGGTCTGACCATTGGTATTCTGCCGGGAAAGAAACTGAATGCCGAAGTTGGTTTTGATTACCGCTCCGGTCTTGGCATTTTCGATGACTACCCGCTCTATTTCAACGGCAAAGTCGGCATTCCCGAAAACGCCTTCGCTCCCTGGTTTCCGGCGATCGGACTGGGCCTGTACGATTTCGGCACGAAGAAAGACATGACCACATACAACCTGTTTTACGCCAAGATCGCCCGCACAATCCCCGGAGGAAAGAACACACTCGGTCGGCTGTCACTGGGATACTTTGTCGGCAATGAAAAGCTCCTCCTGGACGAAAACGGCAAGAAGGACAACAGCGGCATCATGCTGGCGTGGGAGCGGACCATGACCGAATGGTCCAGCAAACTCTGGCTCTGCGCGGAATATCAGGGAAGCAAAAGCGCCTATGGTACGTTCAATGTCGGCGCCGCCTGGAAGTTCACTGACAATATCGTCGTGATCGCCGGTTATGACATCTACAACGCATCGAATTTGGCCAATACTTTCACCTGGCAACTGGACATCGACATCAGGTAATCTCCTCCGCTATCCCCTCGATCCAGGATGAAAGAAGCGGGTCGGCAGTACTGCCGGCCCGCCGCTTTTTTGGAGACGAGAATAGCTTATGAGTGAACTCCGGATTTGGTGTCGGCTTGAATCTGTGCCGGCTCTTCTTCTTTTCTCCGCCTCTGCATCCGCGAACCCACCAGCGGCACCGCAACTATCGTCACCGCCCCGAGCATCATCAGCGGCCAGCCAAACCGAAGACTCGCCGACCCGACAAACCCGTGCACCAGTCCTCGGACAGGTGTATTCGCCACATTTGATTTGATGTCGCTCTGAATCCGATCTCGTCTCCCCTGCATGGCGACAAGCGTATAGCTGAGCAATACAACCGCCAGAATTCCCGGCACGTACAGCAGTCCGAGTTTCTTCGTTAAGACGATTAGAACCGTTACCACCGCCAGCCCCAAAAGAATCCAGCCGGCGTTGGGCCGAAGCTGCATAATACTCTGGTCGTGAAAAACCGGAATCCCCAGAATCGGCATAAACACGCCGACCGCGATCAATATGGCTCCAAGTACCGCCAATGCCCGGCGAACGATCATTACCTGCTCTCCAATCGATAGAGCGGCCGGGACTGTGATATCCGCTGAACCGCTTTAAACCCGGCCCGCTCGAAAATTATCTCCGGTCCTGTATACGAAAAGGCCGCCGGAAGTTGCTTGCCATCTTTAGTCAGCGGAACCGGGTACCCCTCGATGACCTTCCCTTTTCTCTTCTTGATTGCTTTCACCGCCGCAGCCAATAACATCTCGCTCATCCCGGAGCTTCGGTACTGCTTGAGGATAAAGAAGCAGTTGATCGACCAGACCTTTTCGATATCATCCCGCCGATACGCCTTCACCGTCTCCAGCCGGGGAAACTCGGTTCGCCGTCCGAAATTACACCACCCCACCGGCTGATCACCATCGAACGCCAGTATTCCATGCGCTTCTCCTGATGACACCAGTTTCTTGAATGCCTTCTTGTTCGGCTCTCCACAGGCTGCCTGCCAGGTCTTCCCTCCATGGGGCACCCGCCAGGCCATGCACCAGCATCCGCCACACGCCCCCTTGTCTCCAAAGAGCGTTGTAATATGGGGCCAGTCATCGGGTTTCAGTTCTCGAACGGTTATGGCTCGCTTCAATTCCATCCACTCCTCCTGGGTCTACCGGACCATTCCAGCCCGAAACATAGGTGCTCAACTCCCTCAGGCGCAATCATATCGTTTCGCCCCCGGGGGAATGGTACCAAAAAGAGCTTGCTTTTTCGCCTCAGGTGGCCCATTTTTGGTCCACACAAGTCGGTGATCGTACAGCTAAGACTCGGCCAGACTTGGACTTGGAATTTCCGCTGAAAACAAGAATCTTTCAATAAGGTGTGGTTCGATGAAATTTGACGATAAGCTCGATAACGATATCGTGATATTCGATGTCGCCGGGAAAATCATGGGTGGCGAAGAAACGACCATGTTCCACGGTCGCATCCATGAATACATCAAGCTCAACAAGAACAAATTCCTGATCGACCTGGCAAAAGTCGAATGGATGAATTCGGTTGGCCTTGGAATGCTGATCTCAGCCATGACCACGGTAAAAAATACCGGCGGCCGATTCGCCCTGGCCAATATCACCAAAATCGAATCAGTGCTCACTATCACCAGACTGATCTCGGTGTTCGAGCATTATGATTCGCGCGAAGATGCGATGGCCGCTCTGAAGAAATAATTTCGCATACATCTTCGTCCAGATTACAGAGGCCCTCTATCGAGGGCCTTTTGTCATTTATCCCCCCAACCTCAAGTAACTTTTCGCAGACCATGCCGTATTGAGAAAGGCATGCGTAGATCGACTCTTTTAACCCTACTATTTCTCTTCTGTTTTTCCCCTTTGGCAAGCGCTCAGACTGAATTCAAACCCAAGTTCCACCCGACCCTCTCGGTACCCCGTCTGACTGGTGCCATAAAGATCGATGGCCGCATTGATGAACCTGCCTGGCAATCCGCCGCTGTTGCCGACGGCTTTGCCGAGCATTCGCCGGGCGATGCCACCAAGCCACCGGTCGAAAGCAAAGTGCTCGTCGGCTACGATGACCAGAATCTCTATCTGGCGTTTATCGCCTACGATGATCCCAAAACGATCCGCGTCTCCTATCGCGATCGTGACAATATCTTCCGCGATGATTATTTCGGCCTTCTCCTGGACACCTACGGAGATGCTTCCTGGGGATATGAGCTCTTCGCCAACCCCCTCGGTATCCAGGGAGACCTGCGAACCGAAAGCAGCGGCAACGAAGATGAGTCCTTCGATATCGTCTGGTATTCCAAAGGGATGGTGACCGACAGCGGTTATCAGATCGAAGTTTCCATTCCGTTTTCGAGCCTCCGCTTTCCGGACAAACCGGAACAGACCTGGAGAGCCACCTTCTGGCGCGACCGCCAGCGCCAGACCCGCCAACGGTCCACCTGGGCCGCACTCAACCGCGATAACCCCTGCTTCATGTGCCAGTGGGGCACCCTCACCGGCATCAAAGGAATCAAGCCGGGAAGCCGCCTGGATCTGCTGCCAAATATCGTGGCATCGGAACAAGGGTATCGTCAGGAAGACGACAGCGGCGGAGCCCGATTCCACAATGAAAAGGCTGATGTTCAACTCTCATTGAACGCCAAATACGCGATTACCTCGAATACCGCCGCTGAACTGACTATCAACCCGGATTTCAGCCAGGTGGAGTCTGATGCTACTCAGATCGATGTCAACTCTCCGTACTCGCTCTATTATCCGGAGCGGCGTCCCTTCTTCCAGGAAGGAGCGGATCTCTTCAATTCCCGCATGAACGCAGTGTACACCCGATCAATTGCGCGACCAAAAGTCGCCGGAAAACTGACCGGACACTTCGGACACACCAGTATCGCCTATCTCATCGCGCGTGACGACAAATCCCCCATCCTCGCACCGTCTCGCGAAGGTTCTTACCTCTGGCGTGGCGACCACTCGATCTCAAATATCGCACGGATTAAGCAGACGTTTGGCGAAGGCTCTTTTGTCGGAGCCCTGTTCACCGACCGGCGGATCGAAAACAGCTCCGCGTCAGGCACCCTCGTTGGCTCCGACCTTTCCATCAGAATGTTCCGTAACTATCGCTTCGACCTTCAGGCGCTGTTCTCCAATACCCAGGAACTGGACGACACTATCCTTTCATCCAATGCACTGGGAAGGACCTTTGATCGCGGCAAACATACGATCGCGCTCGATGGCGAACACTTCTGGGGTCAGGGAATCTCCACGGAGCTCATTCGCGATGCCCGCTTCTGGAGCGCCGGCATCGGCTATGACGAGCGAAGCCCGTCGTTCCGCACCGACAACGGCTTTGTCACCAAGAACGACTATCGCGAAGCCTATATCTGGTCCAACCTTGATTTTCGACCCAATAAGAAATATCTGATCCAGTGGGTGCCGCGCATCGACATTGGGCGGCAATGGGGATTTGACAAGGTCCGCAAAGATGAATGGCTCGTCTCGCACCTGAATTTCACCACTATCGCCCAGACCGAGGTCTGGTTGGAATACCTCTGGAGCCGTGAGCTGTTCCGTGGCAAAGCCTTCCCCGGCATTCGCCGCGGCACGATCGGGGCAAGCAGCCGTCCGAGTGAGTATGTGGGACTGGAGTTTGAATTCGCCAAAGGCCATCTGATCGCCCGCGGCGGCCAGCTTCCGGAACCGGTACTTGGCGACGGCACCAATTTCTACGCCAGCCTCTCCTTGAAAGCCACACAGCGCCTGCTGGTGGAACCATCACTGGATTACTCCCAACTGTTCTACCCGGATGACGGTGCGGAAATATTTCGCGCATATGTACTCCGAACCCGATTCACCTATCAGTTCACTCGGGAGCTTTTCCTTCGGCTCGTCGTCGAGTACAGGGACGAGGAGGACTATAACGGTGATATGCCGATGACTTACAGCCAGAACGCCGGCTTTACGATTGAACCGCTCCTCAGCTACAAAATCAACCCCTTCACCATTTTCTACCTCGGATCGAGCCACGATTACGAGCGCTATGATCCCAACGCCGATTTTCAGCACTCCTCCCGGCGTTTCTTTGCAAAATTCCAGTATCTTTTCCGCACCTGATTTTGCGATATTCCCGGTAGCCTGCCGCCCGGGAGTTGCGGTCCGGCACCTTCTCTACCACATGCGATCCACTCGATGAGTTGGGTCAATCAACTAGAAAACGCAAATACGGTAGTCTATGCCCTGAAGGAGTCGACACCATGCGCCAACATATCGCCCAGATCGATGCATTCACCGACATTCCGTTCGCCGGCAACCCGGCCGGTGTCTGCCTGCTGAAGAAGGAAGCCGATGAATCCTGGATGCGTCATATCGCTTCGGAAATGAACCTCTCCGAAACCGCCTTCCTCGTGCAGCGCGGCGATATTTTTCAACTTCGATGGTTCACTCCTGCGGTCGAAGTCAAACTGTGCGGTCATGCCACTCTCGCCAGCGCGCATTATCTGTGGGAAGAAGACATCGTCCCGCCCGATGCCACCATCCAGTTCGAAACGCTCAGTGGCAGTCTCTATGCCCGCAAAAACGGCGAATGGATTGAACTCGATTTCCCCGCCAAGAATGTCTCCCCTGCCCCGGCACCCGAAGGACTTCTCGAGGCACTCGGCGTGAAGGCGAACTTCATCGGTCTGAATGTCATGGACTACCTCGTCGAAGTGGAGTCGGAACAGATTGTCCGCACCCTCAAACCGAATCTTTCGCTCATCGCCACTCTCCCGGTCCGCGGGGTGATCGTGACCGCGAAAGCGAGCGGCTCGGAATTTGACTTCGTCTCCCGCTTCTTTGCACCGGCCGCCGGTGTCCCCGAGGATCCAGTGACCGGATCCGCCCATTGTGCGCTCGGCCCATACTGGGAATCGAAATTGAACAAGAAATCATTCACCGCCTATCAGGCATCCGCACGAGGTGGCGTGATGAAAGTCCGCACCGAGGGTGACCGTGTCATTCTCGGCGGTAAGGCGCTGACGATTCTCCGCTGTGAACTGATGGTCTGATTCGCACAATCACCCATCCTCTTTCCTTCGTATTATGAACAGCGGTACAGCACGCAAACGCCTAATCATACTTGGGAGTATTCATGGCCAATCTCAAAACCAGCGCCGGCGTAACCGACCACAAAGTGGTCTCGCACGAAGAGTGGCTCGCCGCCCGCAAAGCATTCCTGATCAAAGAAAAGGAGTTCACCAAACTTCGTGACCAACTCACCCAACAGCGCCGGGACCTGCCATGGGAAAAGGTCGATAAGAACTACATGTTCGATACCCCCAATGGCCAGGAATCACTCGCTGACCTCTTCGCCGGCAAAAACCAGCTTATCGTATACCACTTCATGTTCGCCCCCGAAGCCACCCAGGGATGCTCATCATGCTCCTTCTGGGCGGACAATTTTGACAGTATCATTATCCACCTGAAACAGCGCGATGTCACTATGCTCGCCATCTCCCTCGCCCCGTTGGAGAAACTCGAAGCCTTCAAGAAGCGTATGGGCTGGAGTTTCAAGTGGGTGTCATCGGGGAATACCGATTTCAATTACGACTATCACGCCTCCTTCCGTCCGGAAGACATCGCCAACGGCACGGCTGAGTACAACTACACGCAATCGCCGGGAAACCATCCCAACCGCGAAGGTGTGAGCGTTTTCTACAAAGACGACAACGACGACATCTACCACACCTATTCCGCCTACGCCCGCGGTATCGATCTGGTCAACACTGCCTACAACTATCTCGACCTCGTCCCGAAGGGGCGGGATGAGCAGTCCAACCTCAACTGGGTCCGCTTCCACGACAAATATCCGGACTGAACAGAGGATTTCCGAATGTAAGCCCCAGGCCCCGGTTTTGCCGGGGCCCTTTCATTATCGCGCAGTCTGTGATTGCATCTCGTGCTCTTTCCCCTATATTCCGCCACCTATGGAATGGCTCCTCAAAGAACTGAATGACCGCCAGCTCGAAGCGGTCACCACCACCGATGGTCCTCTGCTGGTTATCGCCGGCGCAGGCTCCGGTAAAACCCGCG
>JBATNE010000091.1:0-4978 GCA_049290195.1 Candidatus Zixiibacteriota bacterium | reverse complement strand
GAGCTACGAAGGCATGAAGCCGGGTGCGAATATTCCGCGGGTTTTCACCCGACTGGATCGCAACCACACCTTCCATGAGCAGTTCAAGATGAGCCATTTCTTCATCGTGCCGCATCCGGAGCTTGTCCGAAACCGGCAGAAAGAACAGGTTCGCCAGTCCAACACCCCATAGGGTGGCGATGAACGCGCCGGCAATGGATGCGGCCATGCGTGAGGCGTCCTCGGTGTTCCCAAGAGTGTGAATTAGTCCGAGGACTGTACCCAGAATACCAAGCGTGGGAGCGAATCCGCCGGCCTTTTGGAAGAAGATTATCCCGCGTTTGTGCCGCTCTTCGATATAGGAAATCTCTGTCTCAAGGATTTCTCTCAAGACCTGAACTTCTGTACCGTCGATTACCAATTGAAGCGCCTTCTTGAAGAACGGATCGCTGAATTCTTTGATATGGCTTTCCAGTCCAAGTATTCCCTCGCGTCGCGCCTTCTCTGAAAGCCTTACGACTGTATCGATAGCCTGCATCGGCCGATGCGTCTTGCCGGCAAAAGCCAGACGCAAATAGCTCGGTACCTGGCGCACTGTTTCTATGGAAGTGGTAATGATGGTCGCGCCAAGCGTGCCGCCGATCACAATCAACATGGGGGCGAACAGGAAAATCCCGCCGATTTCCCCGCCCTCAAGTTTGAATGCGCCAATCACGGCACCGAAGGCCAACCCTAATCCAATTATTGTTGCCGGATCCATGTGAGCCTGTAGCCAACACTCCTTGTTGTCGCACGGGGTGGTTCATAGTCCCCGCACCTTGGGTGGATGTCAACTGTATCGGCAGGACCTGCTCAAAAGTTTACCAGCTGTTTCAAAACGAAAGCGCCACACCGGCCAAAACCGGGGTGGCGCCCATAGAAAGCTCTGTGCTGCGAGAAAAGTCTAGTTTTCAGCCTCCGCCGGCTCCATCTGCCACTCCGCCAGCTTGTTCCGAATGGTCCTCGCCGTCACCCCCAGAATTTCGGCCGCCTTCGTCTTATTCCCGTTGGTCCGCTTGAGCGCGTTGATAATCAGAATCCGCTCCCCTTCTTCAAGGGTCATCGGGGAAGTCGTCCGAAACTGCACGTCATCAAGCTTCCCCAGCGCCAGTTCAGCCGGGAAGTCGTCGTCTGTTAGGACAACGCTCTTGGCTGTCACCACCGCCCGCTCAATCAGGTTTTCCAGCTCACGGACATTTCCGGGCCAGTGATACTTCATTAGGAGCCGCATCGCTGTCTCGTCCACTTCTCGCACAGCTTTGCCGTTTTCCAGATTGTATTTCTCGATGAAATGCTGTACCAGCGACGGAATATCTTCGATACGCTCATCCAGTCTGGGGAGACCTATCGGAATAACGTTGAGCCTGAAGAACAAGTCCTCGCGGAATTTCCCTTCCGAGATGAACTCTTTCAGATTGCGGTTCGACGTGGCAATAATCCTCACGTCCACGGAAATCGTCGATGACGATCCTACCCGCTCAAATTCCCGCTCCTGAATCACGCGCAATAGCTTGGACTGGAGATTCAACGGCATCTCTGAGATTTCATCCAGTAACAAAGTACCGCCATCAGCCAGTTCAAAACGTCCGCGGGACGTCTTCTTGGCGTCAGTGAAGGCTCCCTTTTCATACCCGAACAACTCGGCTTCTACCAGTGTCTCAGGAATCGCGGCACAATTAAGCTTGATGAACGGTCCTTCGCGCCGGTTCGAGGCATAGTGAATCGCACGAGCCACCATTTCCTTACCGGTACCGGATGCCCCGGTGATCATCACCGTCGACCTGGCATCGGCAACCGACTTGATCAAGTCGAACACATCCCGCATGATCCGGGACTTGCCGATAATATTCTGGAATCGATTGGCCAGATCTTCGCGCAAAACGCGATTCTCATATCGCAGATCCAACACCTCGGTAATCCGCGTGAGAATATGCTCCAAAGCCTCCGGTGATACCGGCTTCAGAAGGAAGTCATACGCCCCCATCTTGATCGCCTTGACCGCTGTCTCTACCGTCCCGTAGGCAGTCATCATGACCACCACAGTATCCGGGGCGAGTCGCTTGATGTGGCCCAACAGTGAGAGTCCGTCGAGCTCCTTCATCTTGAGGTCGGTCAGTACAATATCAAACTGGCGACCCTTGAACTTCACCAACGCTTCTTCGCCGGAGAGAGCCGAAGCACAATCGTAGTTGGCTCTCACCAGGGTCTCTGTCAGAAACTCATTTACAAGATTGTCATCATCGACAACCAGTACGGAATACTTCATGGCATCTGCTCTATCGTTATGTGATCAATCTTCGTTGGAATGAGAACCGTGATGGAAGCTCCGCCCTCTCGCCCGTTCTCGGCCAGCAATTCACCTCCGTGGGCCTTGGCAATCTTCCACGATACCGCCAGTCCAAGCCCGTTGCCGTCCTGTTTAGTCGTGAAAAACGGCGCAAAAACCCGCTCAAGATGATCGGTCGGTATGCCCGGGCCGTTGTCGGAAACGTTGATCTCGACCACCGTTTCGTCCAGCCCGATAAGCAATCGCTCTGCATACCGTTCGATAGCGGCCTGACGGGGCAATTTCCGGTATCTTATGACAAGCTCCGTCTTGCTTCCGGCGGCCTCGATGGCGTTGATGAACAAGTTGTAGAGCAACTGCCGAAGCAGCATCGGATCGACACGTATGGCCACATCTTTAGCCCTGTCGTGCGGCGCTTCAATCTGAAACTCAGAGTCCGAAATCCGTTCTACAAAGTCATGACGGAACTGCTCGATCGTTCGCTTGAGAAACTCGCTCAGATGAACTTCTTCGCGATTGACTTCCTCAAACCGCGTATAATTCAACAACGTCGTAACCGTCTTATTCAGACTCTCGACCCCCATAATGATCTTATCCACCAGCTTCTGACGCGGATCATCAGCAGCAATGTCTCGTTTGAGCAGCGCGGCAAAACCACCGATGCCAGCCAGCGGGTTCCGAACTTCATGCGCGACCGTCGCTGCCATCTCCCCCAGCGCCGCCAGGGTATTAAGACGTGTCAGTTCCTGCTCCATCTGTTTGAGACGGGTCAGATCATGGAACACCTCGACCGCTCCCAGAGGACGACCATCGTTGTCGTGCAAAATCGCCGTGGAGACCGATACATGAAGGCGCGTACCGTCATGCAGGGTTAGGACCTTTTCCACCGATTCAACAGGACGCGCGGTCTCAACCGCGCGGAGGGCATTGGCGTCTATCGGGTCGCCGTGCGGGATCGTCTCCCGGTACAACCGACCTCGCGCATCGGTCGCCGGAATTCCAAGCAGAACTGAAGCCCCGGGATTGAAATGCGTAATCCGGCCATCGCGGTCAACCGCAATCACGCCGGCGGATATCGATGTCAAAATGTTGTTGAGAAATTCAGTCGCCGCCAGATTGCGACGGGTCATTTCAACCAATTTCTGGTTGGCGCCCGCCAGGGCCTGATTCTGCTGCGTAAACTCATCCTTGAGATCGATATACTGACGCTGCAGGGTATTGATTATCCTGTTGAATGAGGCGTACGAATCGACAAACCGATCCACGCCCCCTGACACCTCTCCGTGTGGAGTAGGGGTTATTGTCTGCTTCTTCTCGTCCATGAGCGTACTCTATTCAGCTGAAAACGAGAGTACGGCCACAGCCGGTTTGGTTCAACTAAAACTTTTGGGATTAGAAATAACTGACTATTTCAGCCGCGATGTTCTCGATGGGAGCAATATGATCGGCAACGCCGGCTTCGATTACCGCACGAGGCATGCCGTACACGACGCAGGACTCTTCGTTTTGGGCTATAATGACACCACCACGGGCTCTGATATTCTGCATCCCAATGACGCCGTTGTTCCCCATTCCCGTCAAAATGACCCCCATCGTAGCCCCACCGTA
This sequence comes from Candidatus Zixiibacteriota bacterium, assembly GCA_049290195.1. Lineage (GTDB taxonomy): Bacteria > Zixibacteria > MSB-5A5 > GN15 > FEB-12 > FEB-12. Next base: position 1,065 of record JBATNE010000091.1, on the reverse strand, counting down.
TGCATCGGCAACGGAGTTTACCATGACGTCCACACACGGCTTATAGAGGGTATTGACCGGCTCCGTGCTGACCGAAACGTATCCGGAAGCTCCCCGCTTCTTGACCGTCAGGTTCCGACCGCCCGGCGCTACCAGTACGAGCCCCGGTTCGATCTTCTCGCCGTCGGTCGCCTCTCGCACCGTTATCTGTGACAGACTGTTCAATCGCTCTGCCAGCGACTTGGTGAACGTCGGCGGCATGTGCTGCGCGATGACGATTCCGACCGGGAAATTCCTCGGAAGCCTTGTGATGACCGACTGAAGAGCGGGCGGACCGCCGGTAGATGAACCGATAGCCACAATGCCCACCGCCTCTTGCCGTTTCCGCATACCCCGAATTGGGGATGCTGAACCGGTTGACTTGATCATCGCGCCCGTCGTCCGCGGCTGTTCAAGTGTCGTCTTACCCAACTGGTTGAACTGACGCTGGCGATGCTGCGACATCAGCAGACTCTTGCGCCGCGCAATATCCTTGATCTTCGCCAGCAGCTCGTCTTTGATCTTTACGATGTCGAGGCTGACATACGACATTTGCTTGGGAATAAAATCAACTGCACCCAGATCCAGTGCTTCGAGAGTCGCCTGCGCCCCTTCGGTAGTGATCGATGATATCATCATCACCGGCGTCGGAGTCGACCGCATGATCTCCCGTAGGGCGGTGAGCCCGTCCATTCGGGGCATCTCGATATCCATGGTGACAAGATCCGGCTTGAGGAGGCGTACTTTCTCGACCCCCTCTTCCCCGTCGCGAGCCGTTCCAACTACTTTGATATTAGGGTCGGATTCCAGCATCATGGTAATCGCCTTCCGCATGAATGCGGAATCGTCCACCACGAGAATGCTGATCGGCTTGTCTACACCTATTGCCATGGCTTACTTGGGGCTTAGCTGAGCTTTCGTGCAAGGCTGAATAGCCCGATAAGGTCAATAATAAGCCTGATACGTCCGTCGCCCAGAATGGTCGCACCGGCTACTCCCTCGGTTGTTCCAAGATACGCGCCCAGCGACTTAATGACGACTTCCTCC
>JBATNE010000090.1:0-40396 GCA_049290195.1 Candidatus Zixiibacteriota bacterium | reverse complement strand
GTCTTTGGTCTGGCCGAAGAGATAGCCGCTGGTTCCCATCAGGATTTGGGCGTCCGCGCCAGTATGGGTTCCGCGAGGACCGAGGCTATCAAGCAAAACTGTTCCGCTGGTACCGTTGATATTGGCGTAGGCTGAGGCCTGGTGGCAGACGGCACACTGCTGGGATTTCCCCATATCGTAGTCAACGTTATTGATAAGTGTAAGTGGCTTGATATATCCGCGCAAGGTATCCATCGACCAGGTCCCATAGGCGCCAGTGTGGGGCATATGGCAGGTAAAGCAGTCGATGGCGGAGGGTTTGCCCTGGGCCGGGGTGGTTCTGGTGTCGGCATACTTGATGAAACCTTCGCTGGTGTGACACTGCGGGCCGCACTGAGAGGTCAGGTAGAGAGTGGAGTCCCAGCGAACGACCGCTTCGATCAGGTCTCCGGAGGCGTGGGAGGAATTGACCCACTGCCCTTTGGGCTGGGCGATGACGTTGTTACCGTCGCCATGGCATTTGAGGCAGGCTTCGGCAAGGGTGGAATCGTAATACGTGTTGTTATTGACCTGGGTAGTCAATTTGTCGCACCCGGTAGCGACGAACAGACAGGCCACCAAGAGAGCGAAAATAAGGAGTATAAGTATTTTGGTATACACGAATGCCGACCTTCCTTTGCGGGATAACCAGTCAGTTATATAGCAACGATGGTGTCCGCCGTCAATGTCTAAATCCCTTGCCTTTATACGGTTTTAGGGTATATTGGATCAAACCAAGGAGTCTGTTACCGACACAAATCGTTACCGGCAAGCGTGAACAATTTACTTGAATTGCAGGTCAGGACATCGCATTTTCGATGTTCAAGTGTTGCGATAATAGATTCCGAGGTTGTTAGTGAAACGATTACTTTATTCTTCTCTGGTTTTCCTCCTGACATTTCCACTTTTAGCGCACGCGGGGGCGGCTCGGTTCTTTAGTGCACCGGACACTTCCTTTGCGAGCAATACCGCCATCGATATCATCAAACACCACAACGGCGTCTGGCTGGCGACCGGCAATGGCGTCAACTACAGCTTTGACAGCGGAGCATCATGGCTCTTGTACGATTCCGCCAACGGGCTGATTAGTAACGACATTTCCGCCTTGCTTTCACTCAATGGCCGGCTGTGGGTGGCATCGAGCCACAATCAGATATTTCAGGGAGCACCTCTGAGCTACTCCGACGGACTGTCGTACACTGATGACGACGGCAATACCTGGCATCGGATGCGGTTTGATTCTTTGACTCCGCCGCTCAAGGGGGCGATGGGTGCATACACCAATATTTATGACCTGGCCGGTCATCATGACGTGACGCGAAATCGTGACTGGATATTCGCAACGATGTGGGCGGGCGGAATGCTGGCCTCTCAGGACAACGGGATGAGCTGGCGGCGCCTCTTTCCTTCGCGCGCTGATTCAATCAATATGGATGCCGTCCTTGGCGGAAGTTCCACTACTGGTCCGACTCTGGCCAACCTGGCCTTTTCCTGCGTGGTAGATACATCGCATGGCGACAGCCTCTTTCTCTGGGAAGGGACGGTGGCAGGGGTGTTTCAGTACGTATTTGCGCCCCGAAATCAGAAATTCGGCACCAAGAAGGTGACGAGTGTCGCATATTGCGACGACTGCTCACTGGCGGGCAAGAGCTACGTATTCTACGGTGGGTCACAGGGGCTGGTTCGCGGACTGACTACCGGCGGGCCGTATATCACAACGGATACGTCGCAAACGATTACTTCAGTCTTCAGCTATCGCGGGAGACTCTTTTTTGGAGAGAGCAACGAACTGACCGGTTCGTCCAGCGGACTGTACGTTTCAGACGATCAAGGCATCAGTTCAAGTCAGGCTGGAATTCCTGCGCTCTTTGGCACGAATCATCGGATTCTAGGGTTTGCTTCGATCCGCAATCGACTCTACCTGGCCGGTGAGCAGGCCGGGTTGTATGTGTCGTCAGATACCGGCGATTCCTGGTCTCAACTTTGGGTGGATATATCGGACACCACCGCGGCCAATATGCGCAATGCAGTTTACACGCTCGATGCCAATGCCGACACGCTTCGAATCGGCACGGACTCCGGAATGGTCACCTGGTATCTGGATTCGACTGGGGTCCTGGATTCTTCCCGCTCTGAATTTGTGCCGGAAGATACGACCAGTTTCACTCGAGTGGTGAAGATCGGGGTGCAGGCGTATCATGATTCGCTGGGAGTGTATGACAGTTCATCGACCTGGGTTATCTCACGGTCACCCGATCCACTGATCGTCTCCAGTGTTGTCTCACGATCCACAGCTGGTGGAACGGTCTGGGAGCAATACGAGAAGGATATTTCAACCAATACCTTGGCCTTTGTGGGGAATGTCGCGGTGTTCGGAAGCGAATACGGTATTCGTTATACGACCGACGCCTTCCAGTTCAAGTGGCTGCGAGTGAAGGATGCGAACGACACGACAATTGTCATGTCCGACTCAGGATTGCTCCGGGCGCGGGACACCGTCAACGCTATCGTTGTCCGGGGTGATACGGTCATACTGGCGGGGAATCGGACGATTGCCCGGTCGGTTGATCGCCTCGGGAACTTCCGCGTCTTCTCACCGAATCTGGATTCGTTGAAAGCCGACTTAACGATCAATTACAACTACGCCAACACGCTGAATATTCACGATAGTACCAGCCTCTCAGTGGGGCTCACCGGCAATTTCATTCCGGCGCTGGGGATTCAATACATTCCCGGCGAATCGGCTCGAATTCTTGCCTCGGGCCGACCCGATACGGCAAATGGCATCAATGGCGTCTCCTGGGGACGGCAGGTTCCGGTGGTTGACACAGCCGGGGACACGATTGGATACCGGTATCGCTGGGACCAGATCGTGGGGGTGCCGACCTTTGCGTGGAATTTCGATCATGATGGCAATACCGTCTTTGTGCCGACCGATAGCGGGTTGTACAAAGTAGATGGACTTGGATCCGCAACAGTCGACGTGACTCCGATTGTCTTTAGAGACACTTCAGATCACCTGCTGATTCCAGAGGGGACGGCGATATATACGGCCCGGGTGATCGACAGCTTTGTCTGGGTCGGCACCGACAATGGTACCATCCGGATCAATCGAGACAACTTGTCTGACCAGAAGCTCTTCAGAGTAGTTGATCCGAGCGAAGAGGTCTATGCCTTCCCGGTGCCGTTTGCACCGCAAGAAGGGGATAAAGTGAATTTCCACTTCACGCTGACGCGGGATGCCGATGTCACGATTGAAGTATACGATTTTGCGCTGAATCTGGTAGCGCGGCCAATTGACCATCGACATTACACAGCCGGTTCGTACCCGGGTACAGGGGAAGTTGGCCAGACCTGGGACGGCCGAAACGGCCGCAACGATATTGCAGCGGTCGGCGTCTATTATTTCAAAGTTACCTATTCCACAGGCGAAGTTAAGTGGGGAAAACTGGCGGTGATTCCATGAGCAGATACAGAGTATTAGTTATAATCGCCGTGTTTCTGGCGAGCGGCGCGGGCGCAGCGTTTGGTGATACCATGGATGGCGGCTATGCCGGTTCATTCTTCCAGGTGCCGATCGGGGCTCGTCCCACCGCTATGGGTGGGGCGTATTTGGCTCTTTCCAACGACGGTGCCGGTCCGTTGTTCAACCCCGCCGGATTGGCTGACCTCAAATTTCCGCTCTTTGGATCTTCGTACCGGGCGATGCCGCTGGGGAGAAAATTGGGCTATGTCACGGCGTTGTTTCCGGTCAGGAACCAGGCGGTTCTCGGGGTCCACTGGCTATACGCCGGGAGCGGATCAGTTGCCGTACGCAATTCCGATGGCATCGACCAGGGACGTAGCTTCAGCGCCAACAACCATGCTATCGGCGTGGTGTTCGCCAAGCGGTTCAGCGATGCGTTTGCCGCGGGTGTCAAGATGAACTATCTGGCGGCCAGTTTCCCAAAAGTACATGCTCAGGGGATTTCGTTCGACTTTGGCGGGACCCTATACCTGGAGGAGTTGATCAGCCGCGAGAACCGGGACATGCTCCCTGTTAAGGACATCAGGATCTCGGCGGCGGTGCGGCATGTTGCCGGGGAATATCGGTGGAACAGCGGCAAGTACGCGGAAGCGTATACAACCAATGGTCTGGGGTACGAGCAAATTGACAAGGTGCCGATAGATGGCGGCATCGGTATTTCAGGGCGACTGCTAAAGAATAAGCTGCTCCTGGCCACCGACGTGACCAAGAATGAGAAGCAGACGGTCAAGTTCCATGGTGGTGCGGAGTTCTTCATCTATCCGCAACTGGCGATTCGGGCCGGCTATGGCGACAAGCAGTTTGGGATCGGGACCGGCTATGTTATAAAGCTCGGCAACCAGGCGCTGGCAGTCGATTACGCTTTTGCCAGCGACAAGGTAGGGGCCGGAACTGAACACATCTTTTCATTCGATTTGTTGTTTAAGTAGAGATGACTATGAAGCGAACCGCAGTACTAGTTCTCCTCCTTGTGGCTATTTTGGCGCTACCGTATTCGGCCGCGAGGGCTGACGATGGTCTGTCGCTGATGAAGATCGAAGCCGGCGCACGGGCGTCCGGAATGGGGGGAGCCTTCGTATCAATTCCAGGCGATCCCTATTCCACGTTTTACAATCCGTCCGGGGCTGCGTCGGTCAACAAATTCACCGGCAGTTTTGGACATACCAGCTACTGGGAGAACATACGACTCGAGACCGGCTATTTTGCCGCGCCGTTGACCAAAACTGTCTCGCTCCATGGTGGAGTGCGCTGGGCGAATCTCGGGAATATCGAGATCAGAACGTCGCCGACAACCCTGCCCGAGCAGCTGGCGGACGCCAACGATGTTTCGTTCAAAGGCGGGCTGGCGTACCAGGTGGACGACAAGATTTATGCCGGCATTTCAGTCGGGTGGTATCTGGAGAAGATCGAGGCATACAAGGGTTCGGCATTTAATACCGATCTCGGCGCTCTGGTCAAGCCCAACGATGCCGTGACCTTTGGGGTCGCGATCACCAATCTGGGATCATCGTTTGCCCTCAAGAAACCGGGTGCGACAGACTCCCGCATGATCAGCCTTCCCACCACCTATCGAGTAGGCATCTCCTATCGCTACCAGAAGTACCTTGGGGCGGCCGACGCCGTGATTATCGATGACAAGGCGCATATCCATGTCGGCGCGGAAGCGAAACTGCATCAGATTCTGTCAGTGCGGGCAGGGTACATGTTCAATTACGACACCAAGAATTTCACTGCCGGAACGTCGATCTACTGGCGAAATCTGGCTTTCGAATATGCGTTCGTCCCGTACACCAGTAACCTGGGGACATCGCATCTAATCAATCTCACCTTCCAATTGTAATCATGGGGATTTGGTATGGCCAAGTATAAGATCGCCTGGCTTCCGGGCGATGGCGTCGGCAACGATGTCATGGAAGCAGCAAAGATAGTATTGGACAAAGTCAAGCTGGATGCCGTCTACACGCACGGCGATATCGGCTGGGAATTCTGGTGCAAGGAAGCCAACCCACTTCCGGACCGGACGATTGATCTGCTTAAAAACACTGACTGCGCTCTGTTTGGAGCTATCACATCGCTGCCCAAGGAAGAGGCCGAACGTGCCCTCATTCCTAGTTTGCAGGGAAAGAACCTGGTCTATTCATCGCCGATCGTGCGGATGCGCCAGGAGTTCAATCTCCGGACGAATCTTCGTCCCTGCAAGGGTTATCCCGGCAACCCGCTTAACTACCGCGAAGGGATCGACATTGTTGTGTTCAGAGAGAACACCGAAGATCTCTATTCCGGCGTTGAGTTCTTCCCGTTGCCGGATGAAGTTCGCGCTGTCGTTACCAAGCACAACAAGAAGATGGCCCGGTTCGATAAGACGCCGGGGGACGAAATCGCCGTCTCTCTCCGCATCAATACAAAGACCGGCTGCCGCAATATTATCACCGACGCCTTTGAGTTCGCCAAAAAGGAAGGGCGTCCGCACGTAACGATAGTCGAAAAGCCGAACGTTATTCGGGAGACATCGGGGTTAATGGTTCGCACCGCCCGCGAAGTGGCCAAGAATTATCCCGGGATACCGCTATATGAGGCGAATATCGACGCCATGTGCATGTGGCTTCTGAAAAACCCGTTTGACTATTCGGTGATCGTGACGTCGAACATGTTCGGCGATATCATCAGCGATCTGTGCGCCCAGCTGGTGGGCGGGCTCGGATTTGCGGCATCGGGGAATATCGGCGACAAGTACGCCGTGTTTGAACCGACCCATGGCTCGGCTCCCAAGTACGCCGGGCAGTATAAGGTGAATCCAATCGCCATGCTGTTGACCGTCAAGCTGATGTTTGACTGGCTCGGCGAGAAGGACAAGGGAGCGGTGCTCGAAGGTGCGATAGCATCGGTGATCGCCGAAGGAAAGGTCCGCACCTACGATATGGGCGGGTCGGCCAGTTCGCTCGATGTCGCGAAAGCAGTGGCGGCGAAACTGTAGGAATTTCTGAAAATTCGATACACTTTTGAGGTGCCGGAGCGTTTCCGGCACCTTTTCTTTGACTACTATTATGACTAACGATTCAACCGTTCAGATACGACCGGCAAACGGGGTCGATGACCTCGCCGAGGTCCGCAGGCTCTTTGAGGAGTACGCTAATTCAATTGGATTCAGCCTCTGCTTTCAGGGGTTTGATCAGGAATTGGCGGGTCTCCCGGGCAAGTATGCACCCCCGTCAGGTTGTCTCTTTCTGGCCGAGTGCGAGGGGAAAGTGGCCGGCTGCATTGCACTCAAGAAGCTTGGTGAGGGGACGTGCGAGATGAAGCGGCTCTATGTTCGCCCCGGATTCAGGGGGAAGAAGATCGGGCGGCTTTTGGCCGAACGGCTAATTGTAGAGGCACGGTCAATCGGATACTCCGAGATGTATTTGGACACTATTTCAAGCAAGATGGCGGAGGCGGTGCTGCTGTATCGATCGCTCGGATTCGTGGAATGCGAACCCTATTACCACAATCCACAGCCGGACGCGCTGTATATGCGGCTCAAGCTACTTGGCCGTTAAGTGATGATTGGTGGCTTGTTACGGCTATCGGTTAAAGTAATACTTTAGTCACGTGTGGGGAGGTGGTGGAGGAGCAGCTCTTTCGCTTTGACCAGCGCCAACCCGCGGTGGGAGACACGGTTCTTTTCTTCGATTGTCATTTCCGAAAACCGTTTTCCGAGCGGGGGATAGAAGAAGACCGGGTCATAGCCGAATCCCTTGTCCCCGGCAACTTCTTCAGAAATCCTGCCTTCGACCTTTCCTTCGACCGTTTCGATTTTGTCCGGGCTCCAGGCAATGGCGATCACACAGCGGAATCGGGCGGTTCGCTTGGGACCGGGGACACTTACCATGTCGGCGAGAAGTTTGGTGTAGTTGTCGCGGTAGGTGACATCGGCGCCGGCGTAGCGCGACGAGTAGACACCCGGTGCGCCGCCTAAAGCATCGACTTCGAGTCCGGAATCATCGGCGAGCGCCGGGAGGCCGGTGAACTCGGAAATTTCACGGGCTTTGAGGCGGGCGTTTTCTTCGAGCGTCGAGCCGGTTTCCACCGGGTCGGGGAACTCAAGGAAATCATCGCGGGTGAGAATCGTGATCGGGAGATCTTCGAGCAGATGCCGGATCTCGGTGACCTTGTCGCGATTATTGGTGGCGAGGACGAGCTGCATGGGAGGGCTAGTACCTGCTTATATCCACTCTGGTGATATTCTCCACCGCTTCGCCGAGGAAGCGAGTGGCCACCTGCGAGAATTTCTCAGGGACATCGGAGACGAAAAACTTGTGCTGGCCGCCGGGGCTTGGACGCTGGGTGGAGTTCATGTTCAAGAGTCCCTCGTCGTGCAGTATCCGGTGCGCTGCGCGGGCGGTTTCTTCGCCGCTATCAATCAACGTGACTTTGTCCCCCATGGTGTCGGCGATAACTTCCTTGAGGAGCGGATAGTGCGTGCACCCCAGTATCAGCGTGTCGACATCGACATCCTTCATGGTCTTCAAGTAGTCGCGGGCGATCAGGTAAGTCGCCTCTTTGGCGATATACCCCTCTTCGGCCAACGGCACAAAGAGAGGGCAGGCGAGGGAGAAGACTTTGACTTTGGGGTCAAGGTCATGGATAACGCGAGCGTAGGCGTTGGAAGTGACGGTTGCTACTGTGCCAATCACGCCGATTCGACCGGTGCTCGATTTTTCGATAGCCGCTTTGGCGCCCGGTTCGATCACGCCGATCAGCTTCACCGTGTACAATTTGGAGAGATCTTCGAGCGCCACGGCTGAGACAGTATTGCAGGCGCAGATGATGTATTTGACTTTCTGCTCCAATAGGAACGAAACATCCTGTTGGGCGAACTTGATGATGATCTCTTTGGAGCGACCGCCGTATGGGGAGCGGCCGACATCGCCGAAATAGACGATATCCTCAACCGGCAGCAGCTTGAACAGTTCGCGGGCGACGGTCAGTCCGCCGACGCCGGAGTCAAATACACCAATGGGAGCTTCCATGCAATTCCTTAGTTCCTGTTTGCTGGCCGCCTAGCGGTCGCGGTCATACTTATCGGCAAACGCTTCGATGGCGTCGTAAATTCCCTGTGCGAGTGACTTCTGGAACTTGTCGCTGCGCAGCAGTTTGGCGTCGGTTTTGTTCGTAATGAAGGCGGTTTCCACCAGCACCGACGGCGTGAAGACTTTATTAAGCACAAAGAACCCGGCCTGATCAACACCGCGAGCCGGGATGTCCAAGTTCCTTCGAAATTCCTTATCGATCATCATGGCAAAATCATGTGACTCGGACTGGAACTCCGTTAAGAGCATTTCATTCAAAATTCCTGCCACCGGGTCATCGTTCGACGGTCCATTGCCGTTGTCCTGGTCACCGGAATCGCCAGTCAGTTCTTTGACGAAGTAGCTGTTTTCAAACTGCTCCGTGGCGCAGGCGGAATCGTTCTTGGCCGGTGCGAGAAAGAAGATGTTCCATCCGCGGGCCTTCTTGGACGGATTGGCGTTGGCATGGATGGAGACGAACAGATCAGCCTTGGCCTTGTTGGCACAGTCGGCGCGATCCTGCAGGGTAAGGGTCTTGTCGTTGTTGCGGGTCATGACGACTTTGAACCGGCCATCTTTCGTAATGATATCCGCCAACTCGGTTGCAATAGCGAGGGTGACATCTTTTTCCCGCGTCTTCTCGGCGCCGATTGCACCAAAATCCTGCCCGCCATGGCCGGGGTCGATAGCGATAACATCGATTTTGCCGTCAAAAGTAGATTTAGGGTTATCTTCATCCTGGTCGACAGCGAATTTGACATCGGGAATAGAAATCTGGATGCGCTGTGGATCCTGTACGAAGCGTTCCTGGGTGCTCTTCACATCCTGCTTCAACCAAATAGAAATCTGCCCGACCCCATCTTCCTGGTGGGCCTTGATGTCGTACATGTAGCGGGAATCTTTTCGAGACTCAATTTTGGCGACATTTAGCTTTGCGTCGCGAATCGAGATATTGACCCAGTTGCCGGTGGTGACGAAGACATCGAACGCCAGTTCCTGCGAACAGGCAACTTCGATGAGCAGGCCGTTGGCTTTAGCCGAAAAGGCCACGTCATTTACGTTGTACCGGTTAGGCTGGACCTTGACTTTGGACTTCTTCTTGTCATAGCTGATCCGCTGAACCGCAACCTTATCCAGGATAGGGAGAAATGTGACTGCCGGCAGAAACAACTCGCCATCGCGAATAGCGGCGGCATAGGTGAGGTTGTACGTTTCATCGTTCACCTGGCAGTAAGGAGAATCGACAAAGAACGAGAGCTGGTTCTTCTTGTCGGTATAAACGATCTTCTGCCCGATAATCTCCCAATCCAGGGAACCATCGACATAGTCTGCAAATTCCGAAAGGGATATGTACTCTACTCCTGAGTTGTAGTAGGCGGCGACGGTATGGTCGCCGGTCTCGGTTTCAACGGTAATGGTCCCCATGGCCCCGACTGAACTGGACAATGCCAGTGTCGTGATGCAGACGAAGAGAAGCAATTGCGCGAATATTCGGTTCATCGTTTTTGTTTCACATCCAGACGAATTGCGCGGTTGATCCGCCGTTTGGCATCGGCCTCTGATATGGCCGCCCGTTTATCATACTTCTTACGACCGAACCCCAGACCAAGTTCAACTTTGCAGTTTCTTCCTTTGAAATAAACCGCCAGTGGGATAAGGGACATCCCCTTCTGATCCGTCTTGATCGCGAGTTTGCGGATTTCCTTCTTGTGCAGCAGCAGGCGGCGGTCCCGAATAGGGTCGAGCGATTCATTGGACATTTTGTATGGCGTGATGTGAAAATTCTTCAGGATCACCTGCCCTCGTTCGATCAGTGCGTAGGAGTCTGAGAGGTTGATCTTTCCTTCTCGGATAGACTTGACCTCGCTGCCCCGGAGTTCGATTCCGGCCTCGATGGTATCTTCGATTTCGTAATCGTGCCGGGCCTTGCGGTTGCGGGCGACAAATATGAGTTCCGGACGTTCTTCAGCCATGGGGGCAAGAATAGGGCCTGAGGCGGGGCATTGCAACCAAAAAGCCCTGCCTTCAGAGGAGCTTCAGCCTGCAACGCGTTGCCGCCGTGGTCGTTATTAGTTCCGGAGGCGGTTAGTTCCAATATGTCAAAATGGGCTAAAAGAGTAATGGATTGGGGGTTTCTGCCGACGTTACCATTACGGGCGGGACCACAAAGGAAAAGCAGGGGTAACGGTATGGTGGACGGCGGAACAGCAGCGAACGGAAGAGTATTGGTAGTCGATGATGACTCAGACATCGGCGACTTGATTGCCATAGTATTAAAATCGGATGGTTATACAGTCTTTCAGGCTGGTAACGGCAATGAGGGATTGTCCAAGGCGCGCGAAGTGAAGCCCAATCTCATTCTCATGGACATCACGATGCCCGATATGGACGGGTACGAGGCGACTCGCTTGATGAAGGCGGACAAAGAGCTTCGAGACATACCGGTTATTTTTCTAACGGGAAAGTCTGCCAGTGAAGATGGCGGCCGGGCTTTTGCGACCGGCGGCCTGACGTACATGCGGAAGCCATTTACCAACCAGCAGTTACGCGATTTGGTGATGCTGGCGATGCAGTCCATTAAGGTTTAAGGGAAAGGCTCAACTCATCGGCGAATTCGCCGATATAGATAAGAGAGTATCACTTGTGAAGTTAGGCGAGTACGACCCGGCAAGGAAGACGGCATGTCCCAGAGAATAAAAATTCAGACGGCGAAAGTACTGGTTGTAGATGATGAACCGGAAATCACGGACATCGTTGAGACCTTTTTGACCGAAGCCGGTTATACAGTGACAGTGGAAAATGCCTCACGCCGAGCCATCGCCAAAGCCCGGGAATTCAAACCTGATGTGGTCATACTGGACATCATGATGCCCGAAATGGACGGCTATCAGGTTTGTCAGGATATCAAGCATGATCCCGCGCTGGCCGGAACACCCATTATTTTCCTGACGGGCAAGGACCGCAGTGACGATATGGGGCGTTCGTTCAAGTCCGGGGGAGATATGTTCATCAAGAAGCCGTTCTCCTGTGAACGACTGCTTGAGATCGTCAATATCGTTATTATGTCGACGCTCCGGCACTAGCACCGCCACCGGAGCTCCATCCCCGTTCGCTCTCTCACCTCTGATATTCTGCATGAGGACTTTGAGTCCGTTAACAAGTCAAATCATATTGGTATAGCACCCACCGGGAGGGTAATATGTCAGTTTTAAAAGATACGTCGCGTATCGCCTTAGGCGCCATACAAGCATCACACGAAAAGGCCGAACAGGTTGTTGACGACCTGATCAAGAAGGGGGAATTGGATAAGTCCAGGCGGACTGAGGCCATTCTGGAACTCCTGCAGGAAGCCGAATCGGTGGCTACGGAAATTCGGGCCAAGGTGGGAAGCCAGGAGGCGATTGCGCGCACGGCGGTCTCATCGGCGATTGCGGACACCAATTACGACGTCAACTTCGCAACGCACTCGGAGTTTTCCACGCTTGAGAAACGAGTAGCGGATCTGGCCAAGGCGATTGATGATATCAGGAGAAAACTCGGGACCTGAGCGTCAAAGCTATTTGAGCAGTTTGACCCCTGGGGCGATGAAATCGCTCCGGGGGTTTTTCTTTATGGTGCTACAGAAACGCCAGAAATTGATCTTCATCGAGGACGGTAACGCCCAGCTTCCTGGCGTTGGTCAATTTGGACCCGGGGTCAAGACCGCAGAGCAGATAGTCCGTGGTCTTGGACACCGAGCCGACAACTTTGCCGCCGTTCGCTTCGATCACCTTCTTGAAATGATCGCGACTCTTTGACAGAGTGCCGGTGATGACGAAAGTCTTGCCGTCAAGTTTGCCGGATCCTCGAGCTACCACGTAATCGGGAAACAGCACGCCCCCTCGACGCATCTTGGCGATCATTTCTCTATTGGAAGCCTGGGCAAAGAAGTCGTGGATATTGCCGGCGATCACCGGGCCGATTCCTGTGATGCTCTGCAGTTCTTCGGCCTGAGCCTGTGCCAACTTCTCGAATGATCCAAAGTGCTCGGCCAGCAGGCGAGATGCAGCTTCGCCGACACCGATGATTCCCAGCGCCGAAAGGGTGCGGGGAAGATCGGTAGAGCGGGCTCGGTTGATTGCTTCAAGGAGGTTCTCCGCCTTCTTGTCACCCATCAATTCCAAGGGCAGCAACTGCTCTTTGGTGAGATAAAACAGATCGGCAGGATCATGTACCAGTCCGGCAGAGATCAGTTGCCGAGCAAGCTTGTCTCCAAGTCCTTCGATGTCGAACCCACCTTTTGAAGCAAAGTAGAAGAGCTTTCCTTCCAATTGGGCGGGGCAAGCGAGATTGAGGCAGCGATGAGCGGCTTCTCCTTCCTGGCGGACGATCGGTTGGCTGCAGGAGGGACACTCTTTGGGGAATGTCACTAGCCCTGCCTTCTTAGGACGCTTGTCCAAAACTACATCCATAACTTCGGGGATGACATCGCCGGCACGGCGCACAATGACAGTGTCGCCGATTCGGATATCCAGACGTCGAAGTTCATCTTCGTTATGGAGAGAGGCGTTAGAGACCATGACACCGGAGAGGTGGACTGATTTGAGCTTAGCGACCGGTGTTACCACGCCGGTTCTGCCGACTGAGAACTCGACCCCTTCGAGAATCGTCTCGGCCAGTTCGGCGGCGAATTTCCAGGCGACCGCCCATCGGGGGGCGCGGGAGATCTGGCCAAGGGTAATCTGGTCTGCGAAACGGTTCACCTTGATAACGACGCCATCAATATCGTAATCCAGGGTTGGACGGAGTTTGTCGATCCGAAGAAATTCCGCCTCGGTTGCTGAGACACCGGAGAGCTTGCGGATCTGCTCGTTCGTGAGAAATCCAAGCTTCTTGAGCAGTTCGATCGTTTCGTATTGCGTTGGAAGGTCGGCATTGTCCTGGACCGAGACGGAATAGCCGAAGAACACCAGCGGGCGGGAGGCGGTGATCTTGGGGTCAAGTTGCCGAAGCGACCCGGCGGCGCCATTGCGGGGGTTAGCCAAAGGGGGCTCTCCCTGTTCGACCAGTTGCTTGTTGAGTCGGTCGAATGCTGACCGCTTCATGACCACTTCGCCCCGGACTTCAAGCCGCGGAAATTGCTTAGCCAAATCAGACGGGAATTTCAACGGAATGTTCTTAATCGTCCTGAGGTTGGGCGTGATCCCTTCGCCGACTGTGCCGTCACCACGGGTGGAGCCGAGCACGAATACTCCGTCTTCATAAACCAATTCAACTGCCAGGCCATCGAGCTTTGGTTCGGTGACATATTCGATATCGCCGGTGCGGCCAAGACCTTCGTGAACGCGACGGTCGAATTCAATAAACTCCTCGACGGTGGTCACTTTCTGAAGGGAGAGCATCGGGACCCGATGAGTCACCGGCTCGAATTTCCTGGAAGGTGTGGCGCCTACACGTTGGCTGGGAGAGTCGACCGTGACTAGTTCCGGGTGCTCCTTCTCAATGGCCACCAGGCGGTCAAAGAGGAGGTCGTAGTCAGCATCGGAGATAGAAGGGCGATCCAAGACATAGTAGAGATGGTTGTGCTTCTCGATCTCCGCTTTGAGCGATTCGTATTCTTTGAGAATTGGGGCCGATGGCTTGCTCATGCCTTGGAATAAAGAGCCTCTCCGGGTCGGAGTCAATCACAACTCAGGAGTGGACTTTTCGAAGCGAGGCTCGGAACAGGGCGATTTCGTGTCCGGCAAGGTCGTCGACGATCTCGGCTATATAGACGCCGCACAAACGGCTTTCGTCGTTGACCTGGATAAGGACTGATTCTGCAATCTGCAGGGTCCGGGACGGGGTGGAGTCGAGAAATCGGAGATAGAGGGAGGTCCGGGTCCGGTTGGAGAGTAAGAGCGGATCAGCGATGGCGGCTCTGAAATCGAGCCAGCGGACATCGGCCTGCTCCGGATCCGGCGGGGGAGCTATGTCTTCTTTGACTTTCCATGTGTGTCGGGCGGCATCGATTTCGATGAACAGCAGCTCCCCTTTCTGATTGATATCAAACCGAATGCGATCTGACTCCAGATAAGAGAAGAATGGGGAGGAGTCGGCAAGGCCAATCGGGACGTAGAGCGCACTTTCTTCCAGTTGATAAAAACCCCGGCCGGGCGGCATTGGCCCAGTCGGGGGGGAGATTCGAAGGTGCGGCAGAAGCCGGCCCATGGTGCCTACTTGAGTTCCTTCAGGCGCTCCTTAGCCTGCTCGGCTTCAAGCGTGTTCGGAAACTCCTTGACCAGGCGTTCGAAGATCTTCTTGGCTTCAGGCTTCTGTTTGAGCTCCTGTTTGGAACGTCCCAATTTGTACAGCGCACGGCTGGCGTTGACCGTTCCTTTGTAGTTATCCAATAGGAATTCAAAGGCGGTGATGGCGTCCTGATACTTCTCCAGCGAGTAGTAGCATTCACCGGTCCAGTAATGGGCGTTGGAGACGGCCTGATGTTTCGGACAGGTTTCCAGAAACGCCTTGAATCCGGCGATCGCCTTTTCATACTGTCCCTTGCGGACCAGAATGAACGCGCTGTCGTACGCTTTGTCACAGTCGGCCGAATGCTCGGCAGTGGGCGGGGCGGTTTCCTGCACGCCCGGCGACGATGACAGTTTGGTGGTCACCTGGGACTTGTTCAGCTGATGCATTTTCTGGGTGAGATCGTTGTAGTTCTCAAGGAGTTTGGCAATCTGCTGCTGCAGGTCGGTGACGGAGACCTGAAGATCGTTGCGGAGCTTTTTGTCGGCATCGGCTCCGGCGGCGATGACTGAATCCATATGAATAACCATCCGCTGGTTATCCCTGGTCTGCTGTTCCATCCGATCAAGCTGAGCCTGAACATCGGCGATGTCGCGTTTTGTGGCGCATCCGGAACTGAGCATCCCCAAACCAATAGCCGCTATGACGAGCATAGCGGCTAGAAGGACAGATCGTTTCTGCATGTAGTCGACCCTTTTCGGGTTACTGCGAGATGATTCGGAATTCGCAGCGACGGTTCTTGGCCCAGGCAGCTTCATCATTTCCCTGAACTGCCGGACGTTCTTTACCGTAGCTGATGGTCGTAATGCGGCTCGGGGAGATACCGAGACCGGTCAGATAATCCTGGACCGACTGGGCGCGCTTCTGGCCGAGCGAGAGGTTGTATTCAACCGTACCGCGTTCATCGCAGTGACCTTCGATCTTGACGGTGACATCGGTAAACGTCTTCATCAACTGGTAGTTGCTGTCAAGATTCGACTTGGCATCCGGACGAAGGTTATACTTGTCGAAGTCGAAGTACACGGTGAGGAACTGAGCTTCCTGCAGTGACTTCTTGACAGGTGTTTCGACCTGCGGTGTTTCCGGCTTTGTGGGTGGCGTGTCAACTACCGGCGGCTTGGATTCTACATTTGACGGGGCCGGTTTTTTCGGACAGCCGGCAAGCGTGAATGCGAGTATCGCCGAAAGAGCGATCAAAGAGAGAATTTTTCTCATGCGGATATTCCTCCGTGTATTGGCCAAAAGACCGATTGCGTATTCTGCTATCAATCGAAGGTAAACGGCCTGAGTTTGAGGGTCAAATAAAAATCAGCCGTAAATCGGCGCCCAAAGCGGTCCCTTCGGCAGTCACTCCTTGTACTGCATAAATGTCGCTCCGGTTTCGATTTAACTGCTGAAATGACGCCGCAATCCCTGCGTCGAATGCATACCCACAAAGGTCTATTTCAGTGGACCCCAGGCCGGGTTAGAGCAGTCGGCGGTACGGGTCAGTCTGCGCTGGTTACCGCCGGTGACATCCGCCGTATAGATATCCCCATGCCCCAACCGGTCGGAAGCGAAGATCAAGTGCTTACCATCGGGCGAGAAGTGCGGATTCTCGTTCATCCCGATCTGGGTCATAACGCGGTATTTGTTGCCCGATGTGTCGATCGATGCCAGATCAAACCGGCCGGTTTCGGTACGGCTGACGAAGGTAATACGGTCTCCTCGGGCCGACCAGATGGGGGAATCGTTGTAATTCCCCTGAAAGGTGAGGCGACGAGTGTTTAGGCCATCGGCATCTGCCAGATATATCTGGGGAGCGCCGGTCCGATCGGACGCGAAAGCAAGCATCCGGCCATCGGGGGACCATGTAGGAGAGGTCTCGATAGCAGGATTGTTAGTCAGGCGCCGAACCACGCGGCCGCTGGTGTCGAGAATGTAGATTTCGGAGTTTCCATCAATAGTCATGACAATCGCGACTTTGGAGCCGTCGGGGGAGACCGCCGCTGCCGCCATCAAACCGAGGTAATTACCTACTTTGGAAATCTTCCCATCGCTGACCTCAACCCGATAGAGCTGCGGGTCGCCGTTCTTGAACGAAGTAAAGTAAATCTGCCTGCCGTCGGGGGTCCAGGAAGGGGAAATGCAGATTGAGTTAGTGTGAGTGACCTGTCGTTCATTGGCGCCATCGTAATCGGCTACGAATATCTCTTTGGCTTTGCCGACCTTGCGGATATAGCAGACCTGTGTGCGGAAAATACCCCGATCGCCGGTCATCGCTTTGGCGATGGCGTTGGCAATGTCGTGCCCCAGAATTCTCCAATCAGACGGGCTGGCCTGCTCGATTCCCTTGGCAAACTCATCCCCGCCGACTGATTTCACTGCGCGCCACCGGACCTGGAGCTGTCCCGCCGGAAACTCTGCTTCGAGCCTGATAACAAACTGCGCTCCGAGCCGCTCCCAGGCCATCAAGTCGATTTCTTTGATTTCGTAGGTCTTGAGGTAGAACGGGTCGGCGATGACGATCTGGAAATCGGCATAGAAGTCGATATCGGCCCGCACAATCTCTGTGACATTTTTCATGGCCGTTGTATCGGCGGCCGTGGTGTAATTGGTGCCGACGTATTTCATGTCTTCGACCGCAATCTTAATCGGCTGGACTTCGCCGGTCCGCAGGGTATCATAGAAGTACCTTGATACATCGTCTGTACTCTGCGCAAATGTCCGGGATTGGCTAAGCAGTGTGGCGGCTACTATAAACAACATGTAGAAAGTCGATCGCTTCATTAATTACCTCGGCTCAGGGTTGGATCATACTTAAACGGAAGAGTGATTCCGATGATCTCCTCGGCAAAATCATTCGGAAGGGGTGGAAACGGATTGGATCGCTGAATGGCAGCGACACAGGCCTGATCGAACATGTCGATTCCAGACTGTTGTTCGACGCGCGCCTCGATAACGCGACCGGATCGAATCACCTGGAAGTAAACCACGCAGATGATTGTTCCATCGACATTGACCGGGTTGGACCAGTTCGTCTGAATCTTGTGGAAAGCCAGGTCAAACCAATCCGGATAGTCGAAATTCGGATTATCTATAGCCGCCCCTGCAAACGGAGAACCGGCCTGGGTGCTGGCAGTTTCAATTTCATTCTTGTATTCCTTGGCCAGAGAACTGGCATCCTCGCCCGGACGAACCCCTTTGTCTTTGGGCTTCGCCTTGGTGGCGGGCTTGGTCGTCTTGGTGGTGGGGAGGGATTTTGCGTCGTTCTTCGGTTGAGGTTTTACCACCGGGGCAACCGGTTTTGCTGCAGGCTGCTGCACCGGGACAGGGACGGCCGCTTGAACCGGGGAAGGGAATCCGGCAGACAGAGATACACGTATCACCTGTCCGGGGTCAATCGTCTTGTGGGTCAATGGAAACGTAACCACAGTCAATGAAATAATCACGACGTGAAGAATGAGCGAATACATGACATCCCGTTTCATACGACATCACTTCCGCGCGCTCTTCTTCTTGAGTGGCTCAAAAGTCGTGACCAGACCGATATCTTCGATGCCGGCGGCTTTCATCCGTCCGATGACTTCAATTGCCAAACCATAGGGGACAGCCGAATCGCTTCGGAGAAAGACCGATTTGGTCCCTTTGGCCCGCATCTCCTTGTCGAGGAGATTTTCAAAATCGTCGATTTTCGCCCAATGATCGTTGATGTAGACGCCTTTACTCTTGTCGATCGATACGACAATCCCCTCATGCTCCTGATTGGCTGGCCGGGCGGAGACTTTGGGGAGGTTGACGTCGATACCGGATTGCAACAGGGGCGCAGAGATCATGAAGATGATCAACAGCACGAGACAGACATCCACCAGGTTGGCGATATTGATATCGGCCATAGCGTGATAGGTCCGGCGATGGGGTCGGCGCATTAGATCGTTTCCTTTTTGACGCGGGCGAGGAACTCCAGGATGAATCCGGTTGCCTTGTCGTTGGCGAACTTGATACGGCTGTTCGCCCAGTTATAGGCGATAACGGCCGGAATGGCGGCACCGAGTCCGATAATCGTCGCGAGCAATGCTTCGGCGATTCCGGGCGCCACAACCGCCAGAGTGGCTGAGCCTCGTGCACCGATCGACCAGAATGAGGTCATGATCCCGACCACCGTGCCAAGCAATCCGGTAAAGGGCGCCGCCGTAGCGGTGATCGCCAGGTAAACCACCTGTTTCTCGAGCTTGCCGACTTCTTCAGTCAACGTCCGCTCCATTGTCATTTCTATTACATCAAGCGCGCGTTCGTCCACAACTACCTGAGTGCTGTGGGGAGAGCCGGAGGAAGTAGCGAATGAGGTCAGTTCATCGACGCCGGCGCGATAGAGCGCGGCAACAGGGGAGTGGTGGAACTTCCGGGCATCGGCACTCAATTCACCGACATTGCGCGTCCGGCGATAGTAGGTGAGGAACTGGGCGGTTTCGGCATCCATTGCCCGGAACTGCCGCCATTTATGGAAAATGACCACCCACGACGAGAGGGACATGAGGACCAGCGCAATCAAAATGATGGCGCCAAAAGTTGTGGTCTGGCCGATGATCTCCCACAGGGAACCCATAAGTACTATCCAATCTTTCTACACGTTGAGGCTATTGCCGGCGGCTCGGGCTGGAGCCTGACAGCAGCGCCTTTGAGGGCAGATATTACCGCAATAGCGAAACGTACGGCAGCCGCTGGGGGCAATCAACAAAAACCGACCCT
Source organism: Candidatus Zixiibacteriota bacterium (assembly GCA_049290195.1). GTDB lineage: Bacteria > Zixibacteria > MSB-5A5 > GN15 > FEB-12 > FEB-12. Next base: position 20,806 of record JBATNE010000090.1, on the reverse strand, counting down.
GGCGAATCAGGGCTGTCCGCGCTACTTATACCGTGAAACGACCCGATTCTTTCCTTGTTGTTGACGACCATTTCTGCCTTTCTTTGGACATGAAACGAGTGGTATTTCTGGTCATTTGTGGCTTATGCCTGAGCGCTCTGCTCCTCCTGCAGGTCGGATGCGGCACTAGTACCTCGGACAAGCACGAAACGCCGGCGGGTCACCCGGACGAATTGAAGGACTCGACTCGCTTTGACCCAGCGCCGGATACGACCGAGAAGGAACAGCCGAGAGAAACTCCCCAATAGTCAAAGAAAAACCTCCCTGCGGCAGGGAGGCTTCTCGTTGAACATTTCCTATGCTTTTAGCCTTCGATCATTTCCACATTGGCGCGGGGGACGATTGTCCGCTTACCGTCGTCGAATTCCACTTCCAGAATTCGCGCTTTGGACTCTGACTCAAGTTTGGCCAGAGGTGAGGGGAGATCGGTAACTTTGCCCAGGCGTCCGAAGTGCGGGTGACGGATCACGCGAATCGGAGAACCGATCTTGAGCCCTTCAATCGGGCTTTCCGGAATATCGGTCACATGTTCGGTGGACTGGGCCGGCACGACCACTTCGGGACGAATCACGCCGGCGCGAATCTGCGTGGCGCCGTTGATGCAGGCCAGTTCACCTTCATGGCGCTTCAACAGGTCAAACGTCTTCTGGGCCATATTGATCTGTCCGAATCCTTCGGTAACCACCAGCGTACAGCCGATATCTTCACTTCCGGTAATTGCGACTCCGATGTCATAGCCGAGGAAGTCTCGAAGGTCCTTGTCGTCGAATCCGCCCACGACAATTCCATGAACACCGGAAGCAATCGCCTTCTTGAGGGCGGCGGCGGTCACCAGTGACCCGCCAACAATGATCTTCCCTTTGTGCGACGTGTCGATCATGGCGTCAGTGAGGACGGTCATGTTGTCGTTCGTAACCATCTTAATTTGGCCGGAAGTCTCACCGCCGATTCCAAAGATCCCCTGCACGAAGCTGGCTTTGCAGGCGACCACGCATCCTTCGCGCGGAAGTACTTCGACAACTTCACCGAGGATATACGCGTGCACTTCGACCGGAGTCGGCATGCCGCGCTGGAGTACCTGACCTGTGACATGGGAGACCGATTCGATGACGCCATCGACGGTCGCTTCGACCTTGGTCCCACCAAGAAATTTCAAGCCGAACAGCGGTTTCGACTGCGCTACCAGCTCACCGGCCTTGATGCTGTCGCCCGCCTTCTTGAGCATGACGTGCTCGATATCTTCCGGAGGGATTCCGATTTTGTTGGCGACGTTGAGCGGAACGACATTTCCCGGAAGAAGGGTACGGGCAACCACATCGTGAGGTTTGACTTTGTCCCCGACCTTAACGAGCACATCTCCTTTGAGCGGAAGTATGCGGGATTTCTTGACCAGCATCTGCTCGGTGACTTTAAGTCCGGGTGTATAGGCGTGTCCCATGAATAATCCTCTTTACGAATTAGAGCGTTGTCCGTACTTGCGGCCGCGATGACGCCGTGCGGCAAGTGCGATAATGATGATAGCCACTGCAGAACCACCATAGATGGCAAAGCTGAATCCCCGTTTTCCGGTTGAGTCGGACGATGCCGGGGTGGTCCGCGAAGTAAACTGCGCCGAGTCGACTATTTTGATCTCATCGTGCGGCAGAGCAGATTCATAATTGACCGTAGTAAATGATCCGACAATCAACTGCACTTCCGGCTGCAATGCATCCCAGAGCGAGTCGGGACCATAAAAGTAGAAATTGGCGCTGCCTCGTTCGAAGAACTTGACGACCAACTGATTCCTGACATGTTCATTGAGCGTGACATCCGGGTCATTGCAGAGTGCCGCCAGGCTGTCTTTGGGCCAGTACGCGATCTCTTTGGATTTCCAGACAGCCGTAAATGACTCTTCCGGGCTGTATTTCCTGACGTCCAGCTTGAGAGCTCGTTTCCAGATATCCAGTGAAGAATCGATAATGTGTTGAGTCGACGTTCCAAAGAGATCCACCGTCAACACGACCCATCCGCTCGCAGTGAAGTCTTGGGCACCCGATGGTGCAAACACGGCTTCGTATCTGCCGGGTCGGCCGTCAAAGAGGACCGAATCGATGTACTTGTAGTCAAGCTGCGTCCAATCATCCGGGTAGCTGAACTTGAATTTGCCACCGAGACTGGCATATTGGCCGGCCTGCGCGGTCAGTGCACATAGAGCAATCAGCAGAGAGAGAACCAGCAAGAGTTTCTTTACCATAATCAGAACTTTCTCAGAATTCCGGATAGATATCCAGTTCCTTGATCCATGTTTTGAGGTAGGAGACTCGCTCAGCCTCGGAAAGCGACGACAAGTCAAAGGGACGGCCACGGCCATCGAGAATAATCCCCACGACTCCGCCGTACAGCTCTTTTTCGACTTTCACGCCCTTGCCGGCGCCGAGATCATAATTGCGTTCCGGTTCAAACGTCGCCTTCACTTTGATGGGAAGCCCATTCTCCTGGATCCCGAGTTTGAACAGCTTCATCTCCAGGTGATTGAGCGTACCTGAAACCGTACCGGTTGGCAGTTCGATGGCATACTTCATGACCGGACCGGGTTTCTTTGTCGTCCCTGATGGCGCGACGCAGGTACCCAAATGGATCAGGCAGTCCTTTTCGAACACTTCGGTAGCCGCTTTGGGCTGAACTTCAGTCAGCACACCAAGCTGGGGCATCATGAAGATCGAGTCGACCGCCAGTCTGGTCACCCCTTCCGGCAGGAACGAGTCAATCATCATGAGGGCAGACTGCTGACGGCGCGGAGCGTGTGACAATACGCCACCGGAACCGATCAACATGTCAAGAGTCATCATGTTGACGATAGTGGCGCCGGAGGCCGACTGCTCGAAGGCGTCGGCGATGGTGCGCTGCTGCTGCACGCCCTTAAGCACCGTTGCAAAGCTCTTGTGCTGGACAAACGCCAGGCGCAGCGCCTCGCGAGCGATGGCCTGTTCGAAAATCAATTCTTCCATCGACTGCGGAATGGTAGTCGGGCGGATCATTTTGTTCTTCACACGATTACGCAGGTCGCGCTCGTCCATGGGGAATGGCACCCAGCGCATGACCATGGGGAGAGTAGCTTCGGCAAATACATTGGAAATCGAATAAGACATGCCGAGGTTTGCGGAAACGGTACGGTTGAACACCGGAGTTTTCTGGTCCGGGCGGAATACGGAGAAGACGTCGGTGGTTGCTCCACCAATATCAACGCCGACCGCTTCAATTTTGTAGATTTCCGCAATTGTCTGAATAATCAATCCCACAGCTCCGGGGGTCGGCATAATGGGGGCATCGGCCCAGGACATAAGTTTCTTGTAACCGGGTGCCTGCGCCATGACATGTTCCATGAACAGCTCGTGGATTTCTTCGCGGGCAGGCCCGAGATTCTCCCGTTCCAATACGGGGCGGAGGTTGTCTACGACGCGAAGGTCAACTTTTTCGGACAGAGTATCCTTGACCGCGCCTGCAGCGTCCTTGTTGCCGGCGTAGATGATCGGCAGCTTGTAGCCGGTGCCGAGGCGGGGGCGCGGATCGGCTGCGCCGATCAATTCGGCAAGTTCGACCACGTGCGTGGTTGTTCCGCCGTCAATACCACCTGACAGGAGGATCATGTCCGGACGAAGGTGGCGGATACGTTCGATCTGTTGGTGAGGAAGGCGCTTGTCATTTGAAGATATCACGTCCATGACGATTGCGCCGGCGCCCAGGGCAGCCCGTTCGGCCGATTCGGCGGTCATGGAACGAACCACACCGGCCACCATCATCTGGAGGCCGCCACCGGCGGATGAAGTCGAGATGTATACATCGGTGCCGACTTTGCCATTGGCCGGGCTGATAAATTTGCCGTTTTCGTCGAGAATCTTTCGTCCCGAAAGTTCCTCGAGTTCCGCCACGGCGTTAAGCACGCCCATGGTAACGTCTTCAAACGGCGCCTCGACGGTAGTCGGGGCTTCGCCACGGGTTAACAAGCGGTACTCGCCGTTAACATATTCAATGAGAATTGCTTTGGTGGTGGTAGAGCCGCAGTCAGTAGCGACAATTACCTTGATATCTTCCGGTTTCGAGAATTTTGCCATGTCGATCCTATGCCATTTGCTCCTGAAGGGAGACAGTGCTAGACGCCAGGCTAAGCCCGGCGCGGTGCCGCAAAAAACGGCCTTTCCAAGTCAAGAAGTATACGCGGGGTCACGGGGCTTGTAAAGAGCCAACTTGGCGGTCGGGAAGCGGGCGCAATCGATGCGAAAGATGTTCCAGAGAAGAGATGATGAGTTGTGCAGCGCGCTACCGGAGGTTCTTCGTCGATTTCAAGTGGACTCCGAACAACGGCTCCGGCAAGGCGCAATGTCACCCTCCGCAATTCTGGCTAACATGTTGGCAGATTGTCATGTGACATGAGTCCGGAGACAGTTTTCGCTTGACTTGTCAGTCGGTCAAAAATAGATTCATTCAAGCCAGTTTGTCGGCGACTCCCGAAAACCGTTGAAGGCCTGTAAGCCGCGAATTCGTGTCGAACAGAACATGTTCAGACACGTCCGTTTCTTACTGACCAGAGTGCCCGACAAACTGATTCTAGTTTAGAGGAAGAGGCTTTTGTACCTGCTGAACCGATTCGACAGAATGATATGCTCCCGTGCAGTCGTAATCGCGTCAGTTCTTTCCCTTTTCCTGTTACCCTCCGTCATTTCTGCTCAAGCCCCAGATACAATAGGCATTGCCGATATATCGGCTCATGTTATTCCCGTAGATTCCACCAGAATCCCTGCGCCTGTAGCCAATGTTCGGGCGGAAGATCGCCCCGACGACAATGGCAATGCGATTGACATATTGTGGGAACCGGCCGCCACGGGGAAAGGACCGGCAGTGAAGGGGTACTCCATCCTGCGAGCAGCCGATAGCGCGGGACATCCGACTGCCTTCGCTGAGATCGGCCGCGCTCCTGCCGGAGCGAGCAGATTCTCGGACGGTAAGGCATCTACGCGAACCGGATTCTGGGCTCTCAGCCTGAGTTCAGTCGACACCGCACGATTCTACTATAAAGTAGTCGCGATCAATGACTCGACCCTTAACGGCCAGACTCTCTGGTCCTATTCGTCGGAGTCGCAAATGGCGGGACCGGTCTCAGCCACCGCACAGTGGTTCAATGGTCAGCGACGTAATGTCCTGGTTGGACTGGCACTCTTGTGCATTTTCATTATTTACTACATCAATCGAGCGAGGGCCGGAAAAGAACTGTTTATCCGGAAGATCGCCGGTCTTGAAGCGGTCAATGAGGCTGTCGGGCGCGCTACTGAAATGGGGCGCAAGATTCTCTATATCCCCGGTACGTCCGATATGGACAACGTTCAGACCCTTGCGGCCATCACTATTCTCGGGCATGTCGCCGGTATCGCCGCGCAGTATGAGACGCAACTCGATGTTCCGGTTTCCCGATCGCTGGTCATGGTCGCCTGTCGCGAAGTTCTTCGCGAAGCGTACGCCAAGGCGGGGCGCTCTGATTCCTTCCACGAGGATCAGGCGCACTACTTAACTGACGACCAGTTTGGATATGCCGCTGCTATCGATGGCATGGTGGTACGTGAAAAGCCGGCGACTATATTTTTGCTGGGGAATTTCTATGCCGAAGCATTGATACTCGCCGAAACCGGCAATTCAGCCGGAGCGATTCAGATCGCCGGCACCGGTGAACCGTCGCAGCTGCCGTTCTTTGTCGCCGCCTGCGACTATACGTTGATCGGCGAAGAGCTGTTCGCCGCATCCGCATATTTGTCCCGTGAGCCGAGACAGCTCGGATCGCTGAAGGGGCAGGATATCGGCAAAGGGTTGATTCTGATTCTGATCTTTATCGGTGTGCTTCTGGCGACCTTTCACATCGCGGACATTTCATCCTTTTTCAAGGTGATTAACTGAGTATGCGGCGCGAAGTCCCGATAGCCATCACCGCCATCGTAGGGATCGTGTACGTCATCCAGTACTTCATTCCGCATTTCCCCATGAGCAAGATGTCGGACTGGTTTTCCGACTGGTTCTCTATCATCGCAGCAGCAGCGATTTGGATGGGTATTCTCAATTTGGTCAAGCTTTCACTGCAGAATATCTATCAAAGGAAAGAAGACTGGTGGTACTCGGCCATCATCGTAATTTGTATCGTGCTCATGGCCGCGGTCGGATTCGCCGCAGGGCAAAGCTATTCAGGCGATGTAGGCAGTCCCACCGCATTTTCATGGCTCTATGATAACGTCTATGACCCGATGTCTTCGACCATGTACGCCATGCTGGCGTTCTTTGTAGCGTCGGCTTCTTACCGCGCGTTCCGCGCCCGAAATGTCGAAGCCTCGCTGCTTCTGTGCGCCGCCTTCCTGGTTATGCTCGGACGGGTGCCGGTCGGCGATGTGCTGACCGGATTTCTACCGGAGAAACTCCAGCTCTCGCAGGTGGCAACCTGGATAATGAATTTCCCGAATACAGCCGGGCAGCGCGCGATTCTGATGGGAATCTCGCTCGGCATAGTATCGACTTCGCTGAGAATTATCCTCGGTATAGAACGATCGCATCTCGGAGGCGGAGACTGAGATGAGTCGCAAGAAGGTCGAAATCCTGGTTCTCGTCGCTATCTCCGTCCTGACGGTATGCTGCTATATCGGCACCCGCAATGACTGGATACCGCCAATGGCCCTTTCCGGCCTGACGTCGCTCATCGTTGTAGGTTTGATTCTGGGCGCAATGGTCTGGATTCTGCTGCGTACCATCAAGGGAAAGCCCGCCGGCCGCCGAATCGTGTTCCTGTTTGTCGCACTGGCTGTCTCGGCGCCGCTGTTTATGTCGCTGGTGCAGAAGATCAATGTCTCGCCGGAAGCGCAGACCACATACAACAGCCTCGAGGCTCTCAAGGAGGGCTCAATCGTTCTGGCCTCCTTTGATTACGATCCGTCATCTGCTGCTGAACTCCAGCCCATGGCGGAGACCTTCTTCCGATACTGCTTTGATCACAAGCTCAAGGTGATCATCATGGGACTCTGGCCGCAGGGACCGCAGCAGGCACGCAAGGCGCTGACCAAAATTCTGGCCGAACCGGAATATCAGACCAAGAATCTTCAGTACGGCAAGGATTACGTCAATATCGGATTCCAGTCCGGAAACGAATTCGTGATTCAGCGAATGGGGACAGACTTCAAGTCGATGTTCCCAGTTGATTATAAGAAGACCCCCTACGATTCGCTTGATCTTCTCAAGGGGGTCAAGAATTTCTCCAATGTCGATTACGTTTTCAACCTATCGGCTGGCTATCCCGGTACTCAGGAATGGGTGCTGATTGGTGTGGATCAGTTTGGGTTCAAACTCGGGGCAGGGAACACGGCGGTGCAGACGACCGCGATGTACCCATACATCAGATCGGGTCAACTGCACGGCATATTCGGCGGCATGAACGGTGCAGCAGAATTTGAGAAGCTTCATGGACATCTCGACAAGGGAACCAAGTACATGCTCTCTCAATCGTTCGCGCACATAGTGGTTATCGGTTTCATCATCATTGGCAACGTTTCGTTCTTCATGTTTGAACGGAAGAGAAGACGGCAGGTGATCTGACCATGCAGGCCGGTGTAATGGATCATGTAGGAGTATGGCTCGCGGCGTTTCTGACGCTCGGGATTCTCTCATTCCTGTACCGGGACAATGTCTGGTACAAGATCTGCGAAGCTATCTTCGTCGGTATCTCAGCCGGCTACTACCTGGTTACGTACTTCTGGGACAATCTGTACGGCAAGCTCTGGATCGGGATATTCCCCCGAACCGGTGATGCCCGGGCCGATGGCTGGTATATGCTCCTATTCGGGGGTCTGCTTGGACTGATGATGCTTATGCGGCTTCTGCCGAAGATCGGATGGATCTCCCGTTGGCCGCTGGCATTTATCGTAGGCGCGACCGCAGGTCTATATCTCGTAACGAAGTTTGCTTCCAACGTAATGGCACAGGTGCAAGACACGATTCGTCCACTTGGTGCCGCAGATCTCTATGACACGATCGGCACAATTGTCGTCTTTGTCGCCACTGTTACCTGTCTTATCTATTTCTTCTTCTCCAAAGAGCACAAAGGGGCATTCGGTAAAGCGGCACGAATAGGCATCGTGTTCTTAATGATTACATTCGGCGCGTCCTTCGGCTATACCGTTATGAGCCGCATGTCGCTTCTGATCTATCGAGTCGATTATCTCTTGGGCGACTGGCTGGGGTTGATCAGGTGACGGTATGAAGAGAATACGCCTTGATCTTGTCGGTCTCCTGTTCCTGGTCAGTCTATTGACCTGCGCCTATTCGGTCGCACTTGGCCAACCATCCGAGAACTCTGCTCCCATTCAGTCTACCATAGATACTGCCCGCGTTCCTGCGCCGGCACCGGCCACCTCCCTTATCGCGACCGACCACAAATACGACGACGGCAACGGCATCGACCTCACCTGGGTACCATCGACCGATGATCGTCTCATCGACGGCAAAGTAATCGGATACGATCTCTATCGCATTGAAGCCGGGGGAGAGACGCGACGGGTCGCGGAACTTGAGGCAGGCGCCAATAGTCATAGCGATGGCGACGTTCGTGAAGGCAAGAGTTACCAGTATTATATCGTTGCTAAGGGCAAGACCGACAGTTCGATCTCCGTGACAACCGCTTCGATAGTTCCCGAATCCGAATGGATTAACTGGAACCGCGGATATCTGTTTTTGATCCTGATGATCGTATCGGTATCAGTCGTCTATTTCATTGAGACGGCTCGCCGCGGGAAGAAACTGTTCATCCGCAAGATCGCCGGCCTCGACGCGGTCGATGATGCTATCGGACGAGCAACCGAAATGGGAAGACCGATCCTCTTCATCCCCGGCATTCAGGATATGAACGATGTTCAGACCATTGCGGGGGTGACGATCCTCGGCCATGTATCCCGTACGATCGCGCAATACGATACGAAGCTCTTTATGCCGGTATCCCGATCACTGGTGATGACCGCCGCTCGCGAGACTATCAAGACATCATATATGGCGGCGGGACGACCCGACGCCTACAGCGACGACATGGTGCCGTATATCACCGATGAGCAGTTTGGATATGTTGCTGCTGTAGACGGTTATATGGTGCGCCAGAAGCCGGCCACTTGTTTCTACCTCGGCGCATTCTTCGCTGAGTCGCTGATCATGGCGGAAACAGGGAATTCCATCGGGGCGATCCAGATTGCGGGAACTGCCATGCCGACTCAGCTGCCGTTCTTTGTCGCCGCCTGCGACTTTACGTTGATCGGCGAAGAGCTGTTTGCGGCCTCGGCTTACCTGTCCAACGAACCCAAACAGCTTGGGGCGCTCAAGGGTCAGGATGTCGGCAAGGCAATTGCCATTATTGTCATACTCATTGGAGCTGCGGCCGCGACGTTGGGTACGGCCTGGCATATAGAATCGATGAACAGACTTCTGGCCTTCTTAACCAACATCTTCCAGACGAATTGAGACGCGAGTGAAACGGCAGATACCATTACTCATCACTTTCCTGGTCGGCGCTCTGCTGGTGTCCTCCGTGTTCATACCGCCGATTGAACCAGCCGGGGAGAACTCCTCGGTCTTCTTTGATATCATTGCCGTATTTGCGTTCTTCCTTGGTGGCGGCAACCTCGTACGAATTCATTTGAAAGGGTTGGCCGAGAGGAAAAAGGACTGGGGATATTCCGGCGTAACGCTGATCGGCTTCTTCGTCATGCTCGGAGCAGGCTTGTTCAAGCTGGGCAACCCGGGCGGTATCGCGGCCAATTTGACCGCCGATGACAGCTGGTACCAGGTTCTTTTCACCTACATCATGTCACCGCTGAATTCGACCATGTACGCCCTCCTGGCGTTCTTTGTGGCGTCGGCGTCGTACCGGGCGTTCCGCGCCAAGAATCGCGAAGCGACAATTCTATTGGTGGCCGCGTTCATCATTCTTCTCGGCCAAACTGCCTTTGGCGCCATGCTTACCAGCTGGGTGCCGGAACGATTCTCGTTTCTGCAAATTCCGAGTCTGGCGATCTGGATCATGGCAACGCCCAATCTCGCCGGTCAGCGCGCGATTCTCATTGGGATAGGCCTTGGTGTGGCCTCAATGTCGCTTCGAATATTGCTCGGCATCGAACGAACTTACCTAGGGGACGAGAAAAACTAAGATGGTTACCACACCCCAGGTAGTTCCCGTGGCCGGTTTCGGCATCTGGATCACACTGATCATTGTCGGTGCCGGCATGGTCTGGTTGATGATGCGGACTCTCGCCGGCAAAGAGGTGGACAGGAGAATCATTTTCCTCTTCATCTTTGTTGCTGTTTCGGCACCGGTGGTCTTCCCGATCATTTTCAAAGAGCGGCTCAGCCCGACGGTTAGAGCAGTTTTCGAGAAGGTTGAGAGCCTTCCGCCCGGGTCGCGCGTCATGATGGCCTTTGATTTTGATCCCGCCATGGCCCCTGAACTTATTCCCATGACGAATGCATTCACCCGGCACTGCCTCTCACGGGATCTGCGGATCATATATATCACGCTCTGGGGTACTGGCCAGGCGATGATTCAGCAGACGATTGCCCAGGTCGTTAAGACGGAGTTTCCGGAGAAGAAGGAAGGGGTTGACTATGTCAACCTCGGCTTCAAGGCCGGTAACGAGGGGGTCCTTAACGTCATTGTGACCAATTTGAAGAAGATGTATCCGACCGATGTGAACTCACGGCCGCTGGATTCCATATCGATGCTCGACGGAATACGATCCTGCAAAGATGTCGATCTGATTCTTGCAACCGGCGGGGGGCAGCCGGGGCCGAAGGAATGGGTGCTCTATGTCGGCGATCCCGGAAATGTCAAGATAGGTGCCGGTCTTGCCGCTGTCAGCACGCCTCAGTTGTATCCTTACTACCCCAAGCAGTTACTTGGACTGGTAGGCGGTATTAAGGGGGCTGCAGAGTATGAATATGAACTGGCCAAACGGTACGAGCGGTTCAAGAACTCGCCGACGCCTGCGCTGCTTATTATGGGGCCGCAGACAATCGCCCACGTGGTCATAATCGCGTTTATCATACTGGGTAACGTCGCGTTCCTCCGGAGCCGGAAGAAGGGGGCGGGGCAGTGAAACGCAGTACCCTGATTATTACCGGCGTAATTGCGATCCTGTTTATGGCTAGCTGGATACTCAAAGGATTCCAGTATGCCCCCGATGGCGGGCACAATTTTGTCCGCGCCTTCCTGATCACGTGCTCAGCGTTTCTGACGTTGGCAATTTTCTCATTCCTGTATGAAGACAACCCGCTTTACAAGTTTGCCGAGCATCTCTATGTCGGCGTGTCGGCCGGTTACTGGATGGCGCAGGAATTCTGGTCGACCATAGTCGGGAATCTGATCCCAAGAATCTCTACTAATTTGTCAGATTTTTTCAAGGTTCCGTACATTCCGGGAGAATGGTACAAGATCGGCAATACGCCGGTTTTCTATTCCAACTGGTTCTTCTGGCTGCCGGTGATTCTCGGGGTCTTGTTACTCATGCGGTTGTCGTCGAAAGCCGGATGGATTTCGCGCTGGGCCCTGGCGTTTATTGTCGGGACAACGGCCGGTTTCCAGTTCGTGCGGTATCTCAGGTCGGACTTTATCGAGCAGATATCATCGACGTTTGTCCCTCTGCTTGTAGAGTGGCAGGGGACCGGACATTTCTTCTCCCATTTGTCCCTGTCGGCTACGGACCAATTCGTGGCAATCTTGACGAATTGGATCATTTTGTTTGGCACTCTCTCAGGATTAGTGTACTTTTTCTTTTCGAAAGAACATACCGGGCTGTTCGGACGGGTATCCCGTGTTGGAATCTGGGTGCTTATGATCACCTTCGGAGCCTCATTCGGCTTCACGGTGATGGGGCGTATCACTCTGTTGGTGGGGAGAATCAGCTTCATGTTCCACGATTGGTTGAGTGTGATTCGTTAGTAATTATCTAAAGGTTGCGGAGCGCCTATGAAACAATGTCTCGCGATTCTTCTCGGACTTCTGCTGGTAGCGTCGGTCGGCTTTGCCCAAACCGAAACGTTGCGCGCGGACAGTGCCGCCCCCCCAAAACCAGCTGTCCAACCTCCTGCGCCGGTTACTGACCTGCAGGCGAAGGATAGTCCCGACGATCACGGCCATTCCATTACACTGACATGGAAATTGTCCGCCGATGATGGCCAGGGGACCAAGAGCGTCTTTGTGTACGAAGTCTTTCGATGGGTGCCGTTCTATCTGGATTCGATGTATGCGCTCCAGTTGGAAATCGACTCTCTGACGGGACTTCGGGATTCCTACCGGCACCTGATTCCCAGGGCCAAGGATATGGTGAGTCAGTTTAATGCGGCTGGAGCCACCGACTCGGCGGCGAAGTACACAGCCTCGCTGGCTGAAATGCAGCCGCGATTCAAGACTCTACCCGAGGACATCAAGAAACTGCAGATCAGGATCGATGCTGACTGGGACCGTGCGCCGGCCGCCCACGAGCAGTATCCCAATAACGGTCACTGGGAAAAAGTGGGAGAGGCGTTCGCCGGAATCGCTACATTCACGAATAGTAGTCAGAAGGAAATCGAATCCGATCGCTACATGCCCGACTTCTGCAATTATTACTATCGGGTCGATGCTGCCTGTGCAGATCGATCGATCAGGACCAGCTCGGAAATCATCGGACCAATTCAGTCCAGCGGGCAGTGGTTCAACGTCGGTCGCACGCCGTCTTTGTTTGCGACCAGTATCTTCTCGTTGCTGGTATTGATATTTGTGTACCTGGCACGAAAGGGGAAAGATCTTTATGTGCGTCCCCTCTCAGGTATTGAAGCAGTCGATGAAGCTATCGGTCGTGCCACAGAAATGGGAAAACCGATTCTGTATGTGCTTGGTCTCGGTACTGCCGCGGATATCGCGACGATTGCGTCGTTCACCGTACTTGGCCGCGTGGCCAAGCGAGTGGCTGAATATCAGACTGAACTGATTGTTCCGACTTACGATCCTATCGTCATGTCGGTAGCGCAGGAGACGGTCAAGTCCGCCTATTACGATGCCGGACGGCCGGATCACTATAAAGAGGACTCGGTCTTCTTTGTAACTCAGAACCAGTTTGCCTATGTCGGCGCGGTCAACGGCATCATGCTTCGACAATTGCCTGCAACCAATATTTACATGGGCAAGTTCTTTGCCGAATCGTTGATTCTGGCGGAAACCGGAGCACTAGCCGGTTCGATCCAGATCGCCGGCACCGATGAGATAGCGCAGATTCCATTCTTTGTCGTGGCGTGCGACTACACGCTGATCGGCGAAGAGCTGTATGCCGCATCCGCCTACCTGGGGCGTGAGCCGATCCTGTTGGGATCGCTCAAAGCGCAGGATTATGCCAAAGCCGCAATAATCATCCTCGCCATCATTGGTCTGATTGCTGTCAATATCGGCGCCAATGGCGGTGGCGATTCCTGGCTGCAGTTCCGCGAACTATTTAGAGTGGTCAGGTAGGAGGTCAACAGTATGAAAAAACAATTTCCGTTTGTCTTAGTCTTCATCTTCGGCATCTTCATGGCGATCCAGTATTTCATTCCTCATGGATCGACCGAATGGGCGTACGAGTTCTTCGCTCTCGACTGGGTGCCGATTATTGGAATATTCGCTCTCGCCCTCGGGATCTGGTCGCTGGTACGCGTGTCGTATGAGAAGATCCAGCATCGTAAACCGGGGTGGGGATACTCGATCGTTCTACTGGTCGGGCTGTTCACGATCATTTTCTTTGGGTTCTTTGTGAAAGTCGACGGCCACTGGGGCTTCCACTTCCTGACTTCCGAAGGTCTCCAGAGCTACATGTTCAAACACCTGTTCGACTTCATTGTCATTCCGGCACAGGCGACCGTGTTTTCGCTCCTGGCATTCTATGTGGCATCGGCCTCTTATCGCGCCTTCCGCGCCAGAAACCTTCTGGCCACCCTGTTGTTGATTTCGGCGCTGATTCTGATGCTTCGCTTCTCGCCAATCCCGGGCGTCGCTGAATATCTGTCGAAGCTCGCGACCTGGTTGCTCAATGTCCCGAACCTTGCGGCCAAACGCGCGATCATTGTCGGCATTGGACTCGGCATGGTTGCGACCGCGCTTAAAGTGGTCCTGGGTATCGAACGCGGTTACATGGGGAAAGGGTGAGAGGAACCAGCATATGAATATATTTGACAAGATGATGGCGCTCGACCGCAGGTGGATTTTCCTCCTGCTGGCGATTGTCTGCGTTATCGCATACTCACTCAGCTTCGAAGTTCCGGTTGTGCCGACCGACGAAGTAAAGTCTGTCTACAACCATATCGAAGCGCTCAAACCGGGTCAGATCGTCTTTATTGCGATCGACTATGATCCGTCGAGTCAGGCGGAATTGCACCCCATGGCGTACGCTATGATGGAGCAGTGCTTCCGCAAGAACCTCCGCGTTATCATTACTGCGCTTTCGCAGAATGGCCCCGGAATGGCGGACCAGGCGATTCGTGAGATATCGGATTCGTTGAAATACGAACGGAAGTACAATGGCGTCACCTATCCGCCTCGGGATATCAAGCGCGGCGAGGACTACGTATTTCTGGGCTACAAGCCGTATCCGACTCTCATTATCCTTGGCATGGGACAGAATTTCCGGATTCCGTTCCCGAACGACTACTATGGAACGCCGCTCGATCAGATTCCGATGATGAAGGGAGTCATCAATTATGATCAGGTAGCCTGTGTGGTCAGCCTCGCTTCAGGAAATATCGCCGACATGTGGATTGCCGATGGTCAGGGTCGTTATAATTTCAAGATGGCCTTTGGTCTGACCGGAGTTATGGGGGCCGACTACTATCCGTACCTGGCATCGGGCCAGATTTTCGGATTGATGGCCGGTCTTTACGGCGCGGCTCAGTATGAAAAGCTGGCCGACAACGCCGGCATGGCCAAAGACGGCATGCGCATTCAACTACTCGCCCACTGGCTGATCATTGCCTTCATCGTGATTGGCAACATCGGCTTCTTTGTCACCCGCCGTCAGCGACGGATGCAGGAAAAGGGAGGAACCCGGTCATGACATTTGAAACCTATATCTGGACGACCTTCGGTGCGTTCCTCACTCTGGCGATATTTTCGTTCCTGTATAAGGACAATCCGCTGTACAAGTTCGCCGAACACCTGTTTGTCGGTGTCTCCGCGGGATATTTTGTAGTCATACTCTGGCACAACACGCTCAGTCCTAACCTGCTGCAGCGACTGTCCGATGGTGACTGGTATTTCCTGTGGCTCAATTCGCTTCGTCCGTGGTATTTGATCCCGGCCACGCTGGGGGTACTCATGTTCTCACGCTTCTCTCAGAAGTGGGCGTGGGTGTCGCGATACCCAATGGCGATTTACATCGGTATCTCAGCCGGTTTGACGATTCCGCTCGAAATCACCAACCGCGTGTTGCGTCAGCTGGTAGCCACCATGGGGCCGATCAACTGGGGGAATTTCGGCGGCAATAGTTTCATGGATATATCAGCCGGGTATTCTCAGATTCTGATTTTCCTCGGTTCGATCGCTGCCTTAATTTATTTCTTCTTCTCAACTCCACACCGGGGTGTGATAGGCGTGGTGTCGAAATTCGGTATCTGGGTGCTGATGATCGGATTCGGCGCGACGTTTGGCTTCACGGTCATGAATCGTATTTCGCTGTTCGCGAACCGCATTCAGTATCTCTGGCAGAACTGGATGAAGAACGCTTTTAATATGACCGCCACTCCCAATCCCAATTACGATGCCTGGTTCCAGATATCGTTCTGGGTGATTGTAGTCTTGCTCCTCGCCTGGGTAGGCAGAGAGATTGCTGCCAACGTTCAGAAGAAGACGACCACCTGAGTCTAGAAATTTGACTCCAACAAGAGCTCGTCGGACGAAAGTCCGGCGAGTTCTTTTTGTTGACTCAGGCGTGTGCGGCGTATAACGACCGAAGACGGACTTGTGAGTTCCATGATCCTTTTGTAAGAGCAAGAGGTAGCGGGTGTTAGACCCTTGGGTCAGTGTGACTTCGAAAAGGAGCAATGTAATTTCGTACTAATTAATAACTTATATGGGCACTTAATTGCGCAGATTCTAAGTATAAATAAGGAGGGAAGTTAGCCGACATTTTTTTGAAAATATGCAAATTTCTGCTTGACATACAGGAAATATCTTCCTAAGCTTTCTCCGTGTGAGGAACCAGGGTAGTTGCGCAGTTCCAAGCTAAAAGGGTAGCAACATTTTAACACAGGGAAAGTGAGGTGGGGAATGGCTCGGACGGAAAGGATTACCCCAGCCAAAGCCAACACCGAATCAACCAGTGAGGCCGACGTGAGGGAAGCACAAAGGCCCAAATTATCTTCGGCTGAGGCCCGCCGTGAATATCAGCGGCGGTACTACCAGATGCACAAGGAAAAAGCCAAGGAGTATCAGCGGCAGTACAACCTGACGCATAAAAAGAAACTCCGCGGCGGTCGCGGGAAGACCGGTGGTTCCGCTTCCCGTGAGGTTGTCCGTAGTACGTTTAATACCGCCGATATTATGCATTCGCCGGTCGAAAAGACCGTCCGGATGCTTGAAAAAATTATCCGCGGGGAGCGCCTGTTCACTATGTAGGATGTGGCGATAAACGACTTTGAGGCGATCGCTCTGTTGCGTCCAGAGCGGTCGCCTTTTATATTGCCCGCCTTACGTTTGAACGCGTACGTAGGCAACGTGATAATTGTCGTTTTAGGGACATAAAAGGAGACTCTATGCCGGGAAAGAAACCGACTGCACCGAAGAAAGCGGCGGCACCAAAAGTGACCGCCAAGGCTGCAGCTGTCAAGGTCAAGGGAACTGCACCAAAGATATCCCTCGACGAAAAATTCTATTACTTCTTTGGTAATGGCAAGGCCGAAGGGAATGCGTCGATGAAGGACCTTCTCGGCGGCAAGGGTGCCAACCTGGCCGAGATGTCCAGTATCGGCGTCCCTGTCCCGCCCGGCTTCACCATCACCACCCAGGCATGTAAAGTCTATTACGAGAATGGCATGGCCATTCCCAAGCAGCTCGACAAGGAGATGGAACGTTTCGTTACCATGATCGAGCAGTCCACCGGGAAGAAGTTCGGTGATACCGACAACCCGCTGTTGGTCTCGGTTCGCTCCGGCGCCAAGTTCTCCATGCCGGGCATGATGGACACGATTCTCAATCTCGGCCTTAACGACGCCAGTGTCGAAGGACTCTCCAAGCGGACCAACAACCCGCGTTTCGCGCTCGACAACTATCGCCGATTCATTTCGATGTTCGGCAATGTCGTGCTCGGGATCGACAAAGAGCAGTTCGAAGAAGTGATCACCGAGAAGAAGCATGAACGTCGCGTCAAACAGGACAGCTCGCTTCAGGTGAACGACCTCAAGGACATCATCAAGAAGTACAAGAGCATCATCAAGCGTAAGTCGGGCGAGACATTCCCCGATGATCCGTTCGTTCAGCTCAAGATGGCACGCGATGCCGTGTTCCGCAGCTGGAACAATCCGCGCGCGATTTCTTACCGCCGGATGAACAACATCCCGGCCGATCTGGGGACCGCGGTCAATATTCAGGCGATGGTGTTCGGCAATATGGGGAACACGTCAGGCACTGGTGTCGGGTTCACCCGCAATCCTTCGACCGGCGTCAAAGAGTTCTACGGCGAGTTCCTGGTGAACGCTCAGGGTGAGGATGTCGTCGCCGGCATCCGCACGCCGCAGCCGATCGCCGAGCTGAATCAAGAGATGCCGGAGATTTACAAGCAGCTCAAGGCGATTACGTCCAAGCTCGAATTGCACTACCGCGATATCCAGGACTTTGAGTTCACCGTCCAGGAAGGGCATCTGTACATGCTACAGACGCGCAACGGCAAGCGCACTGTGCAGTCCGCTGTCAAGATCGCGGTCGACATGGTCAAGGAGAAGTTGATCTCCAAGGAAGAAGCGATCATGCGGATCGAACCGGCACAGATCGACAATCTTCTGCATCCGCGCATCGATCCATCGGCCAAGTACGATGTTGTTGCCAAAGGTCTGGCGGCATCGCCGGGCGCATCGTGCGGCAAAGTGTACTTCACCGCCGAAGAGGCGGTCAAGCATGGCGCCAAGGAGTCGGTCATTCTGGTTCGCGAAGAGACCAACCCGGACGATATCGAAGGGATGAATGCCGCTGTAGGCATTCTGACGGCCCGTGGCGGCATGACCTCGCACGCGGCAGTGGTTGCCCGTGGCATGGGCAAGTGCTGCGTCTCAGGGGCCGAAATGGTCCGTGTCAACCTCGCCAAGAAACAGTTCTCGGTTGGCAAGTTGACGATCAAAGAAGGTGAAGTGATCACCCTCAACGGTTCCACCGGCGAGATCATTCTCGGCGCGGTGCCGACTATCGAGCCAGAGCTGTCCGGCGAATTTTCCGAGTTGATGAAATGGGCGGATGAGTATCGCAAACTCAAAGTCCGCGCCAACGCTGATATTCCGCGCGACGCCCTCCAGGCGGTCAAGTTCGGCGCCGAGGGGATCGGCCTCTGCCGCACTGAGCATATGTTCTTCGCCGATGATCGCATTCCGATCGTTCAGGAGATGATTCTGGCCGACACACCGGAAGCGCGTCAGGCGGCCTTAGATCGTTTGTTGCCGTTCCAGAAGAAGGAATTCAAGGGTCTGTTCGACGCCATGAAGGGGC
The DNA here is from genome assembly GCA_049290195.1 of Candidatus Zixiibacteriota bacterium. Classification (GTDB taxonomy): domain Bacteria; phylum Zixibacteria; class MSB-5A5; order GN15; family FEB-12; genus FEB-12. Next base: position 2,031 of record JBATNE010000090.1, on the reverse strand, counting down.
TCCCGGTCACGATCCGGACGCTCGACCCGCCGCTGCATGAATTTTTGCCGCGCAAGGAAGAGATCGAAGCCAAGATCAAGCATCTTGATCCGAAGTCGGACGACTACGAGGAGCGCCTCGAAGAGCTTCAGAAGACATCGAAGCGAATCGACGAACTTCATGAGCTGAACCCGATGCTCGGTCATCGCGGCTGCCGTCTTGGGATCACCTATCCGGAGATCACCGAGATGCAGGTACGTGCGATCATGGAAGCGGCCTGTGAGCTTCATCGGAACAAGATCGAAGTTCACCCTGAGATCATGATTCCGCTGGTCGGCCATGTCAACGAGTTCAGGAACCAGAAGGAGACCGTCCTTCGGGTGGCCAACGAAGTGATCGCCAAGTTCAAGAACAAAGACATCAAGTTCATGGTCGGAACCATGATTGAGATCCCGCGCGCGGCGGTCACGGCAGACGAGATCGCTGCCGAAGCGGAGTTCTTCAGTTTCGGCACCAACGATCTGACGCAGATGACAATGGGCTTCTCGCGCGACGACGCCGGCAAGTTCCTCGGCTACTATGTCAAGCATGAGATCCTTCCGAAGGATCCCTTTGTCTCAATCGATCAGGCGGGCGTCGGCCAGCTGGTCAAGATGGGCAAGGAGAAGGGACGCGCGGCGCGGCCTGATCTCAAAGTTGGCGTCTGCGGCGAGCATGGGGGCGATCCGGAGTCGATCGAATTTTTCCATGCTGTCGGGCTCGACTATATTTCCTGTTCACCGTATCGCGTGCCGATAGCGCGTCTTGCGGCGGCTCAGGCGGCGATTCGCCAGAGTGAAGCGGGGAAGAAGCGCTCGGGCGGCGAGACGAAATAGCCAGACGGTGTCTGGACTGGTACGCCCTGCGTATTTACAATGCGCTTGGTGCAGTAGCCGAAACGTCTCAGTTCGATAGACGCGACTTCTTAGTTTTCGTTTTCGATAAGGCGCCGGACCGCAAGGTCCGGCGCTTTTGATTTGTTTGCGTCGTAGTTAGTTCACCTCTCGACTCCGCTCGAGTTGACGGGGTCAGGGCTCGAGATGACTCATTCGACTTTCCAGCACTATGTCATCCTTCAACTACGCTCAGGATGACGATTTCGTCCTCTGCAAGACGGAACCCGCTTCGTGGTTCCGCCTCTTTGTTCTTGGTGGCAGAACCGCGGCGGCGATGAATCGCCTTTGGGTTCTGCCCTACAGGCTCAGCTCGACGGTTCCTGAGTAGCCCACCGGTAGGGTGGGTTTTTCGATGTATGGCCACACCCTTCGGGTGTGCTACTCTTAAGCGATTGTTGGATTTGATAGTCCAACGAACTGGGTTCGTTTTAGATATCTTCGATCATCCTGCCCACTACCCTTAATCTGTGCCGTCAGCCGTCTCTGGCTGGCGGTTCTTGGACTGAACTTTCAAAGGCCGTCAGGCAGGGACACCTGACGGCACAGCAAGGTCCAATTGGGTTCGTTTGGGTTCGTTTTGTTTGGACGCAAATTCCTCTTTCTTATACCGGTTCAACAGCTTGCGCTAATCCAAATTGGGTTCGTTTCAGATATTTACTATTTGCATGGGCCTCCATTTCCCACTAATCAAATCAGGCATGGTGACTCCTTGGAAACAGAGGTCCCTCCATATACACCGCTGGACTCAGCTTCTGGCGCGATTTGGTACGGAATTTGACGGAAGAGTTGAGAGGCGATAGCACCATAACTGAATAATTGACATATTGATCGGAGTTCGTATATTCTGTACAAGGCGGAGCAGAACATGAAATTCCTCGGGGCGGTAAGTCATTTAGGTTTCCTGACAACTCTACTTCTAGTTGCACTCACAGGCATGGTCTACGCCGACCAGGTTGCAGATCCCTCAGACTGGCCGATGTACATGTATAACGCCCAGCATACCGGGTTCAATGACTTCAGTTCACTCAAGCCACCCCTTGATCTCAAGTGGTGGAGCCGTCCGTTTGATTCTGCCGGATTTCTTAATGAAGTGGTCATTTCTAATGGCAGTCTGGTG
>JBATNE010000089.1:0-20754 GCA_049290195.1 Candidatus Zixiibacteriota bacterium | reverse complement strand
GGTTTATAGACCAGAGGGTGCGCAAAGTCAAATCCAATTGTGCCAATCCCCGGTACCACAATACGGAAGCCGATACCGGCACCGCTGTAGAGCTTTTTGAGGACATCTTTCTGGTAGAGCCAGGAATTGCCGGCATCAAAGAAGAAAATTGTATAGAACTGCTGTTTGGCAATGGGTAGCTGGATTTCCCAATTGGTAACGAACATGTACTTGCCGCGGACGCGCACGCTGTACTTGTTGCCGGGGACTACGGTCGTGTCTTCAACCGGATGGCCGATACCAACCGGACGGACAAGGTAGGCGGTGTCGCCCTGACTTACTATGGAGTCCGGAGTCAAAGAGCCGTCCTCGAAGCCACGCACGATACCATCGTAATTGGTTCCTCCGGGAGTGAATCGATCAGAGAGCAGTACCCGGTTATCCCCTTCGGGTGAAGTGATGAACTGATATTGTGCCTTGGCGGCCAGCGAAAATTTCCAGAAGAGGGGTACGAATTTGGCCACGGTGAAGGAGTGCTTTTGATAGTGCCAGTATCCTCCCAGGATTCCTCCGGCATGCTCAAGCGTGTACGACAATTGCGAACCTTTGGTGGCAAATTCGGGAAGGTTGCGAGAATCGCGAGAGATCGTAAACGAAAACTGCGATGCCGTCTGCCAGGTGGAATCTTCAAGGACAGAACCTGGATAGGGGCCATAGACAGTGGTTGATCTGAGTGTGTCCTTTTCGGGATTATAGGTGCCGAACGTGTCGATCCCATTAATGTTCTCTGCAACGTCGGTATAATACAGGGCCTTGTAGGAATTGCTGGCACGGAACGACGGGTCGAAATCGGTGAATCGATTCCGCTCCAGAGAATACGAGGCGAAGACGCGGAAATAGTTGTCGGGCCAGCTCAGGCGACGTCCCAGGCGGGCCGCACCGCCGACACGACCTTCGGTGTAATCGCTGTACCACCGACGATTGGTGGAGAAGAGATCTGCGCCAAAGAGGGTCGGGCGACCGAACATCCAGGGTTCGGTGAACGAGAGGGAAATCGAATTCAGATTGGCGCCTCGTTCAAGATTGATGGACAGGCTCTGTCCGTTGCCGCCCAAATTGGGAATTCCCAGCCCCAGGTTTCCAACCAGCTTATCGGTGCTGTTATAACCGGCGCCTGCAGATATCTGGCCGGTCTGCTTTTCGGCTACTTTGAATTCCAGATCGACATCGCCATTGGGCAGATCAATCGGTGCAGGCTCGACGTTGCTGAAGTAGTTGAGGGCCATGGCATCTCGAACCGACCGAATCAGGAGCGTTCGGCTGAATGTCTGTCCGGGCAGAACGGAGAGCTCGCGGCGGATAACTTTGTCTTTGGTCTTGGTATTTCCGACTATGCGCACCAGGTTGATGTGCGACGGCAGACCTTCGGTGATGTCATAGGTGACATCGATAATCGAGTCGGCTCGGGTCGTCTTCTGGTCATCCACCCGGCAGTGCAAGTGCCCGATCTCCTGGTAGGCCGAATAGATTTCTTCAATGGTCTTGTTGTAGGTCTCGGAATTGAATACCTGCCACTCTTTGTATTTGAGAGTTTTGGCCAGCATGGTCGGTTTCAGTTCGTCGGAGCCATTGAAGGTGGATTTGCCAAAGTAGTAAAGCGGACCTTCGTACAGATTGACGAACACGGTCATGCGATTGCTGACCGTATCAATAGAGGTGGAGTCGGAAATCAGATACGCGTCGAGAAACCCCTTCTTGTGGTATTCGTCGACCACCTTCTGCATATCCTCTTCGTACTTATCCTGGGCAAAATCCGAGCTTTTGAGGAAGCCGCGATGGCGGTTGCGCATCTTGCCGATGAGGTCTTTCGACGGGACCCGCACGTTGCCGGTCATAACGACCTTCTCGACTTTGACCTTGGAACGTTCCTCGACTTTGTAGGTCAGAGTGGCTTCGGAAGAATCGGCGCTGTACACCAGTTCGGGAGTGACTTTGGCCTGGAAATACCCTTTGTCCGTGTACATGGTGCGGATCTCCTCCTGCTTCTCGAAGATGAGTGAGGGAGAGATATAGCCGCCGACACCGAGGCGGAGTTTTTCCAGAATGTCCTTTGGCTTGATCTTTTCGCTGCCGGTAATGTGAAGTCCGGCAAGCTTGGGGAGTTCCTTCAGGACAATGTACACCTTGAGTCCACCGGTGACCTGCTCGGCTTCGATGGTGACATCGGAGAAAATCGCCAGCCCATAGAGGCGGCGAATAGTCTCTTCGATCATGGTCGGGGAGAGGGCCACACCTTTTTGGATGGAGGAGACACCAAGAATCAGAGACGGGGTAGCGACCCGATTGCCGACAACTTCAATGTCGACGACCCGGTATTCCTGCTGGGCATGCAGGCCGGAGACGGCGAGCATGCTTACGATCAGGACGAGAAGGGCGATCCGTGCCCTTCGATGATTCACAGAGTTAGTCAGCGTCAAATTTTCGGGCTGACGATTTTATTGATCCTGATTGCGGTGTACGGTTGGCGATGGCCGTGCGTCTTGCGATATTTGGTGCGTCGACGATACTTGAAGGACATGACCTTGTCAGCCTTGGCATGTTCTACAACTTCGACTTCAACCAGTGCACCTGACACGAACGGGGTTCCGATTTTCGAGGTCGCCCCATCATTTATCAACAGGACATCTTTGATTTCAACTTTGCCGCCGGGATTGGTAGTCATGGAAGGGACGCGAATCACTTCGCCTTCATCGACACGATACTGAAACCCGGCCATCTGAAAGACAGCGTACATTATTTTCCTCCGAAAAACGATTAAACGCGTTATACCGTTTGAACTTAAGCCACACAAAGTAATGCTTTTGCCGGCCAAGTCAAGGTGATTTTTGGGCCGCCAACTCGCAGCCGCACACGTTCTTACCACTTACACGAACGGCTGACCGATTGGTTCCATTGAGGTTACGATTTGGGACAATCGGGAATAGAGAGTCCAAATGCGATTGTCCGGGGTCTGGTATTGGTTATATTGACCGATTGAAACGTCACTTACGATAGGAATGCAGATAGAGACTCAGAACGACATTGTACGGGGCAAAGCGAATTTCCAGCTCCAGGCCTCGTTTCAGCCGAGTGGCGACCAGCCGCAGGCGATCGCCGAGCTGGTAGCAGGTATCGAGCAGGGGAGAAAGCACCAGACCCTGCTTGGGGTGACGGGATCGGGAAAGACTTTTTCGATCGCCAATGTAATCGCACAATATGGCCGGCCGGCGCTGGTTATTTCGCACAACAAGACTCTGGCGGCGCAGTTGTATGGAGAGTTGAAGGCGTTCTTCCCCAAGAATGCGGTCGAGTTCTTTATCAGCTACTACGATTATTACCAGCCCGAAGCCTACCTTCCGACCACCGATACCTATATCGAAAAAGACACCGCTATGAACGAGGATATTGACCGGCTGCGGCTCCGGGCGACGGCGTCGCTTCTGGAGCGGGACGATGTCATCATTGTAGCGTCGGTGTCCTGTATTTATGGCCTGGGATCGCCCGAAGAGTACCGAAAGCAGCTGTTGTTTCTCGAGGTTGGCGTGGAATGCGACCGGGATCAGCTCATACGCAGCCTGATCGATATTCATTACAACCGCAATGAAATTGATTTCTCTCGCGGCAATTTCCGGGTGCGCGGGGACACCATAGAACTCATACCGGCATATCATGAGACGGCGCTCAGGTTTGAGTTTTTCGGTGATGAAATCGAACGGATATCGGAAATCGATCCGTTGACCGGCGAAATAATCTCAGAGCGGCAGAAAGTGGCGATCTACCCCGCGAAGCATTTCGTGGTCTCCAAGCCGCAGCTGAAAGAGGCTATTACCGCGATTCGCGAGGAATTGAAAGAGCGACTGGCTACTTTTCGCAGTCTCGACAAGCTATTGGAACTGCAACGGCTGGATATGCGGACGCGGTATGATCTGGAAATGCTGGAAGAAGTAGGCTATTGCACCGGCATTGAAAACTACTCGCGCTATTTGACCGGGAGAACTGCCGGCCAGCGGCCTAAGACGCTGATCGATTTCTTTCCGCCGGAGTTTCTGACGATCATCGATGAATCGCACCAGTCGATTCCGCAAATTCGCGGGATGTTCGCCGGGGACAAGAGCCGGAAAGAAGTTCTGGTTGAGCACGGGTTCCGGTTGCCGTCGGCACTTGACAACCGTCCGCTCTATTTTGAAGAGTTTCAGTCCCTGATGAAAAACGTGATTTATGTGTCGGCGACACCGGCTGACTACGAGTTGGAAATGAGCGAAGGGGTGGTCGTTGAGCAGGTGATTCGTCCTACCGGGCTACTTGATCCAATCATCACGATAAGACCGCTGAGGACACAAGTGGACGATTTGCTGGAACAGGTCCGTATCAGGGTCGAACGCCACGAGAGGGTGCTGGTGACGGCCCTGACCAAGAGAATGAGTGAGGACCTTACCGACTATTTGAGCCGGATGGGGATCAAGGTCCGCTACCTGCACAGCGAAATCGATTCCATTGAGCGGACAGCGATCATCAGAGATCTTCGGTTGGCGGAATTTGATGTTCTTGTCGGTGTGAACCTTCTCCGAGAGGGGCTCGATCTTCCCGAAGTGTCCCTGGTTGCCATTCTCGATGCCGATAAAGAGGGGTTTCTTCGATCAGAGCGATCACTCGTGCAAACCGCCGGGCGCGCCGCCCGTAACAAAGGGGGTGAGGTGATCTTTTATGCGGACAAGATTACAGACTCGATGCGCAAGGCGATTGACGAAACCAATCGGCGCCGGATCAAGCAGCTCGCGTATAACACAGAGCACGGTATCGATCCGGAAACAGTGTTTAAGACCCGCGAAGAGATCATCCGATCGACCATGTTTGCGGACAGTAAGACGGTGGAGGAGCAACCGGGGTTTGACAAGCCGGAGCATTTCCATATGATGTCGACAGAGGATCAACTTGCGTTCATGATACGGGCGATGAAGCAGGCGGCTGAGAATCTGGATTTTGAGACTGCCATTCAGATGCGTGATGAGATCGAGAAAATGAAGCGTGAAGTGAAAACCGCCAAACCCAAGCGACGAAAGTGATGGATGTACTCTCATGAAAACAAAGTGGTTTGGTTGGAAAGTGCCGGTGGTTGTCGTCCTCATTGGTGGGACGCTGCTCTGGGCGGGGTGCAAAGAGAAGAACGTTCCGTTCGCTGTGGACAAAGACGAGTTGATCGCCTACATCAGTTCTTCTCCGGATGCTGCTGACCTGTTTCGTTCGAGCAACTTATTCGGGAAGGGTCCCTACCATTTGCCGGGAACATCGGCGACCTACCGGGACAGCGTCGTGTCCAACAGTCGGCAAGTCCTCACCCAGATCGGCACTGCCGAAATCGATCATGGGAGTTATGGCGATTTGCGAGAGGCAGTACTGATCGTTGAAGACGATTTTCTCATTCACACCACTAAGATCAACGGAGTCGATACGACCTCGACCCAGTATCACCGTCTGTTAAGGCGGTACGGCTATTTCTGGAAGGTCGGTACCGATGCTCAACCGTTTCTCGGATGGACACTCTGGGGTTTTAACGGATTCCGGGGAAACAGCGTCTCGGACCCGAATCTTGACATCGATTTGGTCGGGCTGGGTAGCTTTGTGAGTCCTGCCGATAAGCGGCTCTACGTGGACTCATTGAAAGACCAGTCGCTTGTAGCGCCGCATTTTGTGAATCTTCGGACATTGCCCCTTGTCGAGCGGGGCAGTCTGTTGCAGGTGAAACTCGCTTTTCCGGAGGTCGGATCAGTTGCCATTCCCCGATTGCAGGCACTCATGGATAGCGGGAGTTACAATCAGCTGATGTTTCAGGTGGATTCGACACACTGGCAGGACACCGTTCAAACCCTCGTCAACACGACCAAGGGGTTTGATTTTCTGCAAATACACTTCACCAACAAGAATATCGGCAATCCGATTCTGTCGTCGGTGTTCATTCCCTACCGCGTGAAGCCGTAGGGAATGGTAGTGGAAAGCGGAGCTAGGAAATCTGCTCGGCGAATTCTCTGAGAATCTCGCGGGCGATTACTATCCGCTGGACTTCGTTGGTTCCCTCGAATATCTCACACAGCCGAACATCGCGGTAAATCCGTTCAACATTGTATTCGTGCGTATATCCGTATCCACCCAGGATTTGGATTGCCTTGTGGGCGATATCGGTGCCGGCTTCAGAGGCATACATCTTGGCGATAGCGGCTTCCTTGGCTACCGGCTGTCCCTGGTCCTTTTTCCAGGCGGCATTATAGGTGAGCCAGCGGGAGGCGTGGAGTTTGGCTTCCATTTCGGCGAGTTTGAACTGAATGGCCTGGAACTTGCCGAGTTCCTGTCCGAACTGCTTGCGCTCGAGTGCGTACTTGGCGGCAATTTCGAAGGCTCGCTGAGCCATGCCGGTCGACTGCGCGCCAACTGAAATGCGGCCATGGTTGAGCGTTTCCATGGCGATATTGAATCCCTTGCCGACCGCTCCGAGCTGGTTGGCTTTTGGGACACGGTAATCTGTAAATACGAGTTCAGAAGTAGGGGAGGCTTTGTACCCCATCTTCACTTCCTTTTTGCTCGCCTGAAAACCGGGCTTGTCGGTTTCGATAATGAGAGCGACAATTCCCTTGGTCTTCAGCTCGCGATTGACCGTAGCGAAAACTATGACATAGTCGGCGACCGAACCATGGGTGACCCAGAGCTTAGTTCCGTTGAGTATATAGGAATCGCCGTCGTCTACTGCAGAAAGAGAAAGGGAAGCGGCGTCCGATCCGGCGCCGGCTTCGGAAAGAGAATAGGCGGCCATCTTTTCACCGGAGCAGACCGGGGGAAGGTATTTCTTCTTCTGTTCTTCCGTGCCGGCTTCGAGGATCGGCATGGCGAACAGGGAACCATGGACTGCAGCGACGAGAGCGTGAGACGCGCAGCCCCGGGCGAGTTCTTCGACCGAAATGGCGTAGGCTAAATTGTCGAGTCCGGTGCCACCGTATGCTTCGGGGACCTTGACTCCCATCAAGCCGAGATCGGCCATTTCCTTAATAACGGCGCGGTCGAGTTTTTCTTCGTGATCGAACTCACCGGCGCGGGGGAAGAGTTTTTCGTTGGCGAAGCGGCGTGCGACATCGCGGACGTAGGTCTGTTCGTCAGTTAATCCAAAATCCATATTATCTCCTTACTGGTCCAAGTATCGACAAGAAATTGAAAAAGGGCAAGAAGGGAAAATCTGTAGGATTCAGAATATTAAGTTCACCTGGAGCTGAAGCTAAGGTGGAGAATTGTGGTCTGATTGGTCCTCGGATCTAGTTCGTCCTGGAGTAGAATTTCCTGAACAGCGTGCTTATCCCCGAGCCCAGTGCCGCGACCAGAGCACAAAGGCACTAGACGAGGGAGAGGGTTGGGTGATCACGCCACATTGCCCACTGAATTCCGTTCTGATCAAACGTGAAGACCGAGGCGGCTGAGAAATAGAGTATCGTGAGCCCCCCGAAGAGGAGGGCAAGTGTTTTAAACAAGCGATGTAACATCGTGTGCTTTCCGGGCTGATTCTATTCCTCTACGTATCTCCGCTTGATCCGGTTGACAACTTCCGGATCAGAAAGGGTCGTCGTATCGCCAAGCACTTTTCCCAGAGCAACGTCGCGCAACAATCGACGCATGATTTTGCCTGAGCGAGTCTTGGGAAGATCAGCCGCGATGATGATCTTCTCCGGTCGCGCCAACGCGCCGATCTTGCGGGTGACGTGGTCTTTCAACTGGGCGAGAAGGCGATCATCGGATTTGATCCCTGATCTCAGCGTCACGAATGCCGCCAGCGCTTCCCCCTTGAGTTCATGCGGAATACCGATGACGGCAGCTTCAGCGACAGCCGCATGTTCAACGAGGGCGGATTCAACTTCCATGGTGGAGATCCGGTGTCCTGCGGTGTTGATGACATCATCGACGCGACCGAGAATCCAGAAATATCCATCCTTGTCGATCTTGGCGCCATCGCCGGGGAAATAGATGCCGGGCCATTTTGACCAATAGGTGTCGACAAATCGTTTGCGGTCTCCCCATATGCCACGAAGCATTCCGGGCCAGGGTTTGGTGATCGCGAGATAGCCGCCCCCTTCTTTGACTTCGGCTCCGTTTTCATCGAGAATCTTAGCGGTAATACCGGGGAAAGGTTTGGTAGCCGAACCCGGTTTGGTCGTGGTCAGGCCGGGGAGAGGTGTAATCAAAATATGCCCGGTTTCGGTTTGCCACCAGGTATCGACAATGGGGCACTTGCCGTGGCCGATTGCATCCTGATACCACATCCATGCTTCCGGATTGATCGGTTCACCGACTGAGCCAAGGAGTCGAAGGGTGGAGAGGTCGTGCTTGTCCGGCCATTCGCGTCCCCATTTCATGAAGGCGCGAATTGCGGTAGGGGCGGTATAGAAAATCGTCACGCCGTAATCTTCGACAATCTGCCAGAACCGATCCTGATCCGGCCAGTCGGGAGCACCTTCGTACATCACGATCGTCGCGCCGCAGGCGAGAGGACCATACGTAACGTACGAGTGTCCGGTGACCCAGCCAAGATCAGCCGTGCACCAGAAGACGTCTTGATCTTTGATATCGAATACAAATTTCGAAGTCGCGTAGCATCCGGTAAGATACCCGCCACAGGTATGGACAATGCCTTTGGGTTTGCCGGTCGTGCCGGACGTGTAGAGGATAAAGAGCGGATCTTCGGAATCCATTACCGTGGGTTTGCAGTAGCCGGATGCTTCCTGCATGTGTCGATGATACCAGTGATCGCGTCCTTCTTTGACGCGAAGGAGGAACTCTCCGCGCTTGACGATGATGACATTTTCGATGGTCGGGCAGTCCTGCAGCGCAGTATCTGCGTCATGTTTGAGCGGAATAATCTGTCCTCGGCGGTAGCCGCCATCGGACGTAATCAGCAGTTTTGCCCCGGCATCATTGATGCGATCCTTGAGGGCATCGGGGGAAAATCCTCCGAAGACAACGGAATGCACAGCGCCGATGCGCGCGCAGGCAAGAACTGAGATCACCAGTTCGGGGATCATAGGGAGGTAGATGGCGACGCGATCCCCTTTCTTGATTCCGAATTTCTTCAAGACATTGGCGAACTTGTTGACCTGGCGCCAGAGCTCGAAATAGGTAAGAACCCGCTTGTCGCCTGGCTCTCCTTCCCAGATAATTGCAGCCTTATTGCGATGACAGGAAGCGCCTTCCTGGACCCATCTATCGAGGCAGGATTCGGTCACGTTCAGTTTACCGCCGACAAACCATTTGGCGTCGGGGGCTTTCCACTCCAACGGTTTGCGCCACTTCTTCTTCCAGACCAGCTCTTTGGCCATCGATTCCCAGAATCTAACCGGATTCCGGTTAGCCTTTGCGATGAGGCCTGCACTTGGAGCATTGGCCTGTTTGGTAAAGGCTTTGGATGGTGGGAACGTTCTCTTCTCCGTGAGTAGGACATCGATGGTTGCTTTGGTAGCAGCTTTTGCGCGGGTCTTCTTTTGAGCCATGTTCTGGACCTCTCCTGTCAGCGTCGTTAATGACTACAATATCCATTATCGGAGTCCACGTTGTCAAGTAGTGACTTAGGGGTGATTCAGGGACTGGCTTTGACCAGATTGAGCAAGCGGAGGCACAATCTTGTCGCTCGGTTGCACATTAAGGTCATGCTCTTGCGCCGGGGTTCGGAAGGGCCTTGCAAGCCACAACGTTTCAATCGGTTAACAATTGGCCCGGAAGTTGCGACTACACCTCGCAGAGGTAGAATAGCCCTTGACGAAAAGGGCGCGAAAGGTATATTGATGCGGTTAATAACTTCGACTGAGTTACTATCCAAACTTACTACTTTTCGATCACCAAAGTTATTGGTTCTGGACATATGTTTGAAAGCTGCGCCGGCAGGGGGCGATGAAGCGAACTGTTCCCTGTACTGTGAAAAATCCGGCTTGTAGTTGGACGCGTGAGTCTCTGCGTCGACTTGTTTCGCTTGGAGGAAAGATGAAGCGGTTCCGGTCACTCACTACTCTCACGATATCCGTCTGTCTGTTGCTGATCTTACCGATCCTGGTATCGGCTGGCCCGTCGGTGGCGAAGAACGCCCCAGGTCAGTCAACTAATCTGGGATTGGGATCACCATCTGACCCGACTTGGGCGCCGACATTTACACTTCCCCACGACACGACCATCACGCTTTGCAGCAGTGATTCGATTTGTTATCCGATCATCGGATCGGATGTCGATGCCGGGGACAGTCTCACCTTGTGGTTGGTCTCCGGACCGATCACCTATACGCCCACCACGTTTGGTCAGGAGTTCAGCACAACGGTCTGTTTCAAACCGGAGACATCGGGCTCGTACCGATTCATCTGGAAGCTGACCGATAAGCAGTCGCATGTCGTCAAAGACACTGTCACGTTTGTCGTGACGGTCAATCATGCTCCTGTCATAGCCGATCAGAGTTTCTCGACGGAGATCTGCTATCAGCCGTACGAGGTCGCCTTGCAGCTGGCTGCCAGCGATGCCGATGGTGATGCGCTCACCTATGCTCTGCTCTCGGGCAACGGCTCTGTTTCGTCCTCCGGCGTGTTGACGTTTACCCCGAGCGGTGCCGGTGTACAGACGTTTCTCGTCTCAGTTTCAGATCGATGTGGATCAGGCACCGCGACCATAACTGACACGATCAGAATGAACCTGCCGCCCAGCCTCACCTGGCGGGATTCGCTCATACATGCCTGCGACCGCAATGAAATCTGTTTTGACGCTGTTGCGCACGATCCCGAAGGCGGGCCGACCTCAATAACGCTGGTCGAATGGCCTGAAGGACTCACGGTCGCTCCGGGTCAGAACGGCCACGTTTGCTTTACTCCGAATGCTGATTCAGCTACGTATGATTTCATCTTCTGTCTGACGGATGAATGCCCGATCGATTCGGCCGGAGCCAAGATTCTCCAGTCACCTATCTGCTTCCGCGACACCGTTCGCTACACAGTGGTCGTGAACCGCGGTCCGAAAATCGTCTGTCCCGAAGGTCAGCAGTTCTTTGGCTGCAAGACCGGTCCGTACTGCTTCAATATCGACGCGACCGATCCCGATGGGGATTCGATTGCGTTTTCTGTGCTCTCCGACAATGCTACGATTGAGGGTAACAGAGTATGCTTCACCGGCAGTGAGCCGGGTCAGTACAACGTAGTCATTGCAGCGACTGATGCCTGCGGGCATGCTGATACGTGCAGTGTTCCGGTTGAACTCAAGGGGGGGCGTCCTCCCGTTGTGACGCTTCCTAGTGATTTCTCCGCTTCGATCTGCGAGCCGGAACAGATTTGTTTCCAGGCGTACGCCGATGATCCTGATCTCGATATCAAGAGCATCGTGGTCAACTACGGTACCTACGACAAGAGCGCGAATCGAATTTGTTTCCTGGCCGACACGACCGGTATGTATCGTATCACGATGATTGCGACCGATTCTTGCGGTCTGTATTCGATGGACACGATCGATATCAGAGTCAAAGTAAACGGCCGTCCGTTGGTGCATCTTGAAAAGCACCTGGACAGCGCTCTGTGCTACCAGGGCGAACTATGCTACAATGTGGCCGTCGCCGATGACAATCTGAAGAACGTTTATACCAGTTTCGGTACATATACCGCCGCGACCGGTCAGGTCTGCTTCACGCCGGACAGTTCCGGACTCTACACGATAGTCGTCTCCGCGGTTGATGACTGCAATATCACGGTGAGCGACACGCTCAAGGTTCGCGTGACGGTCAACAATCCGCCGGTGATCAGCGGAATGCGCGATACCACATTGTATCTGTGCAAGCCGGCATACGTGTGCGTGCCTGTTACGGTAACCGACGCCGATAACAACATCAAGGCAGTCACCGTCAATCGCGGCAAGTACGCCAATGGTTCGGTCTGTTTCATTCCGTATAATCAGGGACAGTATCCGATCATAGTGACGGCTGTGGACGATTGCGGGACTATCGTAGTCGATACTGCTATCGTTACCGTCCATACCGATCAGGAAGTGGTCATTGGTTATCCGAAGGACACCACGTTCCAGCTCTGCAGTCCCGATACGCTCTGCTTCCCGGTCACCGGTGTCCCGGCTGACGCAAAGGTGAAACTCAAAGGGACCAACGTCTGGTGGAATGCCCAGGCCCAGACGGTCTGTTTTTATTCAGATTGCTGTATCCAGAATACGATTACTGTTGAGATAACGACTGCCTGCGGTTCCATTCGCACGGGTCAGTTCACTGTTCACGTTCAGACCAACAGCGCCCCGCTGGTGCTGTTGCCGCAGGATACCACCATCAGCAGCTGCGATGGTCTTACCGCCTGTTTCGCGGTCGCGATCAGCGATCTGGATCACAATGTGGCGAATGTGGAAGTGACCGGCGGTCAGTACGATGCCTATCGTCAGCGCGTCTGCTTGAATGCCGACTCCAGCGGTTCCTATCTGATTACAGTTCGCGCCACCGATAGCTGTGGCCTGTCGACCTCGCGCCAGATGCATGTGCAAGTAGTGAAGAACAGCGCCCCGACGGTTGCCTTTGGCGATGTCGCCACTGAGTACAATTTCTGCCAGCCGACTGAGATCTGTCTTCCGGTTGTTTCCGGGGACATTAATAGCAACCTAAAGTCGATTGTCACGTCCCTCGGGACCTACAATCCGGCCACCAATTCGATCTGCTTCACGCCGACTCAGGCGGGGCAGTATTGCGCCACCGTAACGGCTACCGATAGCTGTGGCCTTGCCGATACCGCCCAGTTGTGCGTCAATGTGACGTTTGGGAACTCTATCGTGCTGCATTGCCCGCAGGAATTCCAGGCTCCCGTTCTTCTCTGCACGACCGACTCGATTTGCATACCGATAACGATCGACGGCACGCCCACTCAGGTATTGACCAGCCGCGGAATATACCGTGACGGCAAGATCTGCTTCAAGGCTGACACGAGTGGCGCCTACGCGATAACGATCATTGCCCAGGCCGCCTGTAATTCCGATACCTGTACGTTCACTGTGCCTGTCGTCGTGGAAAAGCCGGTTCATGTGATCTGCGGAGTAGCCGATACGTCGGTTTTCCGTTGTACGTCTAATGACACCCTGAGAATCCCGGTGACTCTGACTGGAGATCCGACCAATATTACGATCACTCCGGCGGGCCTCACGTGGGCCAACGGCTTTGTGAATGTTCCGGTTACCGAAAGCGGATCGTTCACGATCAAGACCGTAGCATCCAACCAGTGCTCGATCGACAGCTGTTCGTTCAACTTAAATGTCAAGATCAACCAGAATCCGTTCGTGACCATCGTGCCGGACACGACAATCATAGCGTGCGGCGCGCTCGCCCCGATCAAGTTGCACTTCCAGTTTGGTGATCCGGACAACAATATCACGGAAATCAGAACTACTCTTGGCGATATCGACGACACTACCGTCAATTTCACCCCGACTCAGTCCGGTGACTATCAGTTGATCATCACCGTCCTGGATGCCTGCGGCGCCAAAGCGGTGGATACATCGAATATTCATATCACGATATCCCCAAGTGTCTCGATCGTCTGTCCCGGCGCCCCGATACCGGTCGCGGTAACGGTTCCGGACACGGTTCGCGTAAAGATTCAGGTTGTCCCGGCCACTGCCAACGTCATTATACAGCCGGCCGGTCGCTATGATGCCGCCACCGGCGAAGCGGTGGTGTATGTCGACTCCGTAGGTACCCGGAATTTCCGAATGATCGCTTCCGGCGCCTGCAACTCCGATACCTGCGACTTCGTACTCGACGCCCGCCAGTACGTACCGCCGACTGTGGAATGTCGCGGTTCAGTAGATACCCTGCTCTGCCTGACCGAACCGACGACAGTTTGTATGCCGGTTGCGGTGTACGGCGAAAACGTCCAGGTGAAGGTGTTCCCGAGCGGCACGTATGCCGACGGCAAGGTCTGCTTCCCTGTCAGCGAAGCCGGCACCTATCAAATTGGTATCGTGGCTTACAATGCCACTAGCGCTGATACCTGCTACACGAACCTGACGGTTCGCGGAGGCAACAAGCCGGTGATCGCTTCTCCGGAACCCTTTAATGTCGACCTCTGTGGAGCCGACCAAGTATGCTTCGATGTAGTTGTCACAGATCCCGATAGTGACCTCAAGACCATCAACGTCGATCACGGCACGATTTCGAAGACGCCTACTGGCGCTCACATCTGTGTCGAAGTCGCGAATACGCCGAACATGACGTACAAAGTCGCGATCACCGCAGTTGATTCTTGCGGCCTGGTCTCGACCGATACCGCTCAGTTCAACGTCACTATCCCTAACCCCACGGTTGTGGATCTCGGCCCCAATAGGACCGTCGGTACCTGTATGAGTTCGCAGATCTGCGTGCCAATTTCCTTCTCCAATGGTGAACCGGACACGCTGACAATTTCAGGCGGCCAGTTGAACGACCAGCACAATGCGGTCTGCTTCACGGCCACTGAAGCCGGTGTTCATCGGATTATCGCCCGCGGCGCCGACAAGTGCGGACGGGTACAGGCTGATACGGTAGATATTACCATCACTCTCGGAACCGCTCCGACCATCAGCAATTTCCGCGACACCACCGTCTACATGTGCGTGCCGCGTAATATCTGTCTGCCGATCACGATCAACGACGCCGATCACAATATCAAATCGGTGGCGGTCAATCGCGGTCAGTATGCCAACGGCACGATCTGTTTCGTCCCGTACACGATGGGGACCTACCCGATCATCGTCACAGTGACCGACAGCTGCGGCTTGACGGTGGTTGATACCGCTATCGCCACCATCCTGACCGACCAGCAGATCGCCATCACCTATCCGAAAGACACGACGATCTTCCAGTGCTCGCCTGATACCCTGTGCTTCCCAGTATTCGGTGTTCCGACCGATGCTACCGTGAAGCTCAATGGAACCAATGTCTGGTGGGATAAGAACAAGCAGTCGGTCTGTTTCTACTCTGATTGCTGTCTGCAGAATACGATTTCGGTCGAAGTGACCACCGCTTGCGGCACGATCAAAACCGGCGTGTTCACGGTTAAGGTCCAGACCAACTCCGCTCCGCTGGTGCTACTGCCGCGCGATACATCGCTTGTGCAGTGCTCTCCGACCCAGCTCTGCTTCCCGATCGCGGTGAGCGATATCGATAACAACGTCACGAACATCAGTGTCACCGGCGGTACCTATAACAGCCAGGCCAAGACGGTCTGTCTGACCCCGGCCGGCACCGGAGTCTATACTATCGCCGTCGCGGTAACCGATGCCTGCGGCGCGATGACTCAGCGTCAGATGGTGGTAACGGTTCGCGATAACAGCAAGCCGGTGTTCACCTATGTGCCGCACGATACGGTCTACTCGCAATGTAACTTCACGCAGGTTTGTCTCCCGATCGGAATCGCCGATCCGGACAATAACCTGACCAATGTAACGGTTCGCGGCGGCACGTATAATGCCCAGAACGGCACGGTCTGCATTCTGCCGACCGATACCGGCCGCGTTTGTGCCACGGTCGTCATTACCGACGCCTGCGGCATGCAGGATTCGACCCAGGTTTGTGTACATGTGATTTCGGGTGGCGCAGCTGACATCCAGTGCCCGACTTCACCGATTACTCTGACCACGCTCTGCAAAGCTGACTCGGTCTTCGTGCCGGTCACGATACTTGGACATGGCTACTCAGTAGCTTCGAGCATCGGGCAATTCTCCAACGGTACGGTTCGGTTCAAAGCTGACACCACCGGCACCTACACGATCCGCCTGATTGCCACGGCCCAGTGCTCGAGCGATACCTGCAGCTTGACCGTACCGGTTCAGATTCTGCCGCCGGTAGAGATAACCTGTCCCGGCAATCAGACTGTGTTCCTGTGCAGTCCGGATACGCTGTGCTACAACTTCACCACTTCGCCGTCGGTGACTTCTGTCCGCGTCGTAGGCTCGGCCTATCTCAACGGCAACAGCGTCTGCATCCCGACGGTGATCGCCGGTACCCGGACGATCACATTGATCGCTACCGGTCAGTGTGCTGCCGATACCTGCTCGTTCACTTATACGGCCAGCTTCAACGCGGCTCCGACTATCACGGCGAAAGACACGACGCTTACCATCTGCAACCTTCCGGAGATTTGTGTTCCGTTCACGGCTGCCGATGTAAACAACAATATTCAGAGCATTACGACTACTGTCGGTCGCATCAACGGCAGCACCGTCTGCTTTACTCCGACCGCCTTCGGCGTGACCAATATCACGCTGACTGTTACCGACTCCTGCGGCGCTCAGGCGAATCGCCTGGTGAAGGTGACTGTGAACGAAGGTGCCAAAGCGCAGATTACGTGTCCGGATGGCGATCAGTTCGCATCGATCTGTAAGCCGGATACGGTGTACGTGGTCGCTCCGATAACCCCGGCCAACGCCACCGTCACCGTGCTTCCTGCCGGCCGGTACAATCCTGCGACCGGTAAGATTGCCATCTACATTAACCAGAGCGGCACTGTTGCCGTGACGATAATCGCGGCTTCACAGTGCGCCAACGACACCTGCCACTTCAACCTCCGGGTTGATCTGGGTCAGGCGCCGGTAGCGACGTCGCCGTCAAGAATTGACAGCACCATGTGTCTGGAGACCCCTGACACGTTGTGCTTCCCCGTGAGCATCAGCGGCACCGGCGTACAGGTGGTTGTGACTCCGGCTGGCGCCTACTACTCGGCAGGGACGGTCTGCGTCCCAGTGAGCTCTGCGGGCTCCTTCTACGTCAAAATGACGGCTACCGGAAGCTGCGGGGTGGCGAAGTGCTCCACGCTGGTCAACGTGACTGCCAACCAGGCTCCGATCATTACCTTGCCGACAGTCACCACTATTCAGCGCTGCCCGCAGGATACCAATACGATTTGCATCGAGGGTATTACGGTAACCGATGCTGAAGGGAACCCGATTTCCATAACGAAGTCTTGTGGCCCCGGCACGCTAACGACGACCACGCCCGGCCATGCCACCATCTGCTTCAAGCCGGAGACAATCACCTCCCAGACCTTCTGTATCGAAGCCACCGATGGCTGTCAGAAGTCTACCCGTCAGCTCATAGTTCCGATTCAGCAGCGCGCCGACTGCGATGTCTGTCAGAAGCTGTCGTTCGACGGCGGCTCCTGTTCGGTGGTCGGTGTGTTCAAGGGAGTAGACGTTAGGGTCACTTCGTACAGCCGGATCGGAGGATTTGACCTCCTGTTCAAGTATGATGCCTCGGCCCTTTCATTCCGCACTGCGAGCATCACGAACAGCGTTATTCAGGGTTGGGAGTACTTCACGTACAACTTGAATAACGGTAATTGCGGGTCCAGTTGCCCGGCCGGCCTGGCGCGTCTCGTGGGTATAGCCGACGTCAACAACGGCGCGCACCACCCGCCTGACTCAACCTTGCAGCCGAATGGCGTGCTAGTCCATCTCGAATTCCTGATTTCGAACAATCAGAATCTGGGCGGGCAGTTCGTACCGATCCAGTGGGCCTGGTACGACTGCGGCGACAACTCGTTGTCCGATCCGACCGGAAACTACCTCTATATCGACAACCGGATCTACAACGCCGAAAACGTCCTGGTCTGGGACGAAAATGACGACGTCCACTATCCGGAAGCCTCACGCGGGTTCGGCGTCGGTGCTCCGGAAGCCTGCCTCGTGCCGGGAAGCAAGTCATTGCCACAGCGCTGCATCGAGTTCTACGACGGCGGAGTCTGCATTATCCATCCGGAGTCGATAGATGCTCGCGGCGATGTCAACCTGAACGGTGTGGCGTATGAGATTTCGGACGCCGTGGTATTCACGAATTACTTTGTCAAGGGACTCGCAGCTTTCGCGATCAACGTCCAGGGACAGATCGCGGCGACCGACGTGAACAACGACGGCTTGACGCTGACCGTGGCTGACCTGGCACTGCTCATCCGAGTCGTGATCGGTGACGCCAATCCGATTCCCAAGACTACGCCGTTCGCCGACCGGATGATTGTGAAGACCGAAAGCGAAAGCGGCACGCTCAAGCTGAACACGTCTACCGTTGGAACCATTGGAGCCGCTTACTTTGTCTTCAATGTCGGGGCTAACACTACGGTAGGTACTCCGCGCCTTACCGGATCGGCACAGGGCATGGACATGATGTCATCGGTCGAAGGTGATCAGCTCAAGGTCCTGGTGTACAATATCGGCCCGAGTCGAATCGCCCCCGGCGAACATACCATCCTTGAGATTCCGTTCACCGGAGACGGTGCTATCGCGGTGCAGCATGCCGAAGCGGCCGACTACGACGGACAGCCGTATGAAGTTGCCAATCGCGCTGCGTCATTGCCGACATCATACGATCTGGCTCAGAACTATCCCAATCCGTTCAACCCGGAGACCAAGATCAGCTTTGCACTGCCGGTAGCTTCAAACTGGAAGCTGCAGATATTCAACGTCTCCGGTGCAATGGTGAAGGAGTTCAACGGAGCCGCGGATGCCGGAACGTACGAAGTCGTCTGGGATGGCAGAAGTCAGGAAGGACACCAGGCGGCGTCCGGAGTGTACTTCTATCATCTCGAAGCAGGCAGTTTCAATCGCACTATGAAGATGATCCTGCTCAAGTAAGAGAATTCATCCCCTTTATCTTTCCTCAAGGAGCGCTTTGTCGGAAACGGCAGAGCGCTCTTATTTATGGTAGTCGGTGCCGTGGAGGATAGTGAAGGCTCGGTAGATTTGCTCGAGGAGGACCAGCCTGACAAGCTGGTGAGAAAAGGTAAGGCGGGAAAGGGAGAGGATGACAGGTGCTTTGGCTAACAGGTCCGGGTGGTGGCCGTATGGCCCGCCGATGAGGAAACAGACTGTCCCGCCTCCGGTCGTGTGCCATTTCTCCAGAGTCCTGGCAAAGCCGTGACTGTCAAACTCCTTGCCGGAATCTGTCAGAGCGACCAGCATTCCCTTGCCGGCAGCTTCCAGCAGTCTCGTCGATTCTGCTTTTTGAATTTCAGTTTGAGAAAGTCGGGAGGACGACTTGGGAGAGGGGAGAGCTACAAATTCAACTGAAGCCCAGCGGGAGAGCATTTTGACGTAGTGATCGCACCCGTCAGCAATCCACTTGTCTTTATGGTCGCCGATGGAGAGAATCCGGATCTTAAGCAAGCCGCACCACCCGGACTATTAATTCCCGAGTGCGCGGCCCGTCGAATTCGCAGAAATAGACCGCCTGCCATGTCCCCAAAACCAGGTGTCGATCTTCGAAGATCAGTTGAACCGAGGAACCCATGAGGGAGGCCTTGAGATGCGCGTCGGAATTCCCCTCGCCGTGACGGTAATTCGGGTCGTCCCTGGGGATATCCCGTTTCAGTTTGTAGAGCAAATCACGGCGGACATCAGGATCGGCATTCTCATTAATTGTAATCCCGGCGGTCGTGTGGGGGACGAAACAGATTACAAGCCCCGACGGGGCCGGGGATGAGGCGAGGAGGGATTCAATTTGGGAAGTAACGTCTTTGAACTCCTCGCGCGCGGTAGTGCGAATGTTCAGTCGATGAATCATGCTTCAAACAGAGCTTCGGCAAACGCCTTTGAATCAAATCGCTGTAAGTCGTCTATTCCTTCGCCAACTCCAATGAAATCAACCGGAACGCCGAATTCCTCGGCTATGGCGATGATGACACCCCCCTTGGCGGTGCCGTCGAGTTTGGTGATGATCAGTCCGTCGCACCCAACCGCCTCAGTGAATACTTTCAGTTGCGACAGGGCGTTCTGGCCGGTGGTGCCGTCGATAATGAGCTTGCTATAGATTGGAGATCCGGGTGCGGCTTTGGTGACAACCCGCTTGATCTTCTGCAGTTCTTCCATGAGATGTGATTTGGTGTGGAGGCGACCGGCAGTATCAATCAGGAGGATATCGGTGCCTCTTGCGCGAGCAGAACTGGCAGCATCAAAGGCGACAGCTGCCGGATCGGCGTCCTGCTGGGTTTTGATGATCTCTACGCCGCTTCGCTCCGCCCAGATGGAAATCTGCTCAATGGCAGCTGCTCGAAACGTATCGCAGGCGCCAATCATGACTTTTTTCCCCTGGCCGGAGAAGTGGGTAGCGAGCTTTCCAATGGTCGTCGTCTTGCCGACGCCATTAACCCCGACTATGAGCCAAATTGTGGGCTTGGTAGCGGCGTCTGGAGCGATGGTGCTGTCTTCCTTGGCCAAGATGGCACTGATCTCCTCTTTGAGGAGAGCCATAACATCTTCGCCTTCAGTAAGGTTGCGTTCGCGAGCTTTTTGTTTGATGGCGTCGATGAGCCGTTCGGTCGCCTTGAACCCGACATCGGCTTCGATCAGGATTTGCTCGATTTCTTCGAGTAACGCGTCGTCTATTTTGCGGCGAAAGACCACCTGGCTGATTTTGCCAATGATGGTCTCTTTGGTTTTAGCGAGGGACTCTTTGAGCTTCTTGAACGGATTAAACATGCGTGGCCGAAGCTCAGTTTTCCGAATCGTCTTTGATCGTCACGCCGGGATTCAGTCGTTCCTGTATAGCCGCAGGGAGACCTGAGCTATCGTCGGCCGGCTGTTCATCGACAGCTGCGACCGGTTCCAGCTCCGGGCCGGAAGCCGTGGCAAAAGCCGGATCGTCCTCTTCGATTGTTACCTGCGATCCCGGGTCCTCTTCCTGGCTGTCGGCGAACTTGACGGCCACCAACTTCGATACGCCGGGCTGTTCCATGG
>JBATNE010000088.1:0-16370 GCA_049290195.1 Candidatus Zixiibacteriota bacterium | reverse complement strand
GCTATAGGCAGGCATAAAAAAACCCGGTCCGTGTGGACCGGGTTTTCGTTTGGCTTACGCCAGACTCAAAACTAGAACATATCGTACAGAACCGACACGTGGAAGTTCAGATCGGGCGAAGCGGAATAATAGGAGTTATTGCCCGAGATGAAATCAAAGCCATGGAGCACGATCTGCGGATCCATGTAGGTGTCGATGTGCAGGCGATTGAAATTCAAACCAACGCCGAGGTAGGTGTTGTTTTCAGCATACTTGTCGGTGTACGGGCCATTGCCTTTCCACTTGTAAATCGTCCAGTTGGAAGTAGCGCCGAGACGAAGGGTCATCCAGTTGAAGACTTCGCCTTCCACGCCGACTCTCCAGTAAGGGAAAAACAGCTGGGATTCGGATTCGTTATAGGCGGTGTAGCCACCATTGTCAGCGCCTTCGTATTTCACTTTTTCATACGCGAAACCGAAGTCGAGGACGCCGAGGACCTTGTTCACCGGGCTGTAGTTCATGCCGGAACCGAGTTCAAATGCGGTCCGCTTGGTCTTGGTATTCTGATACGACGTAGAATCGTCGTTGAGATACTTGACGCCATGCGATCCGAACGCCACACCAGCGTGCGGCACGAAGGTGATGGTGTTGTTGTACTTCCAGAAATAACGGCCCTGAACGCCGAAATCGGTGTAACCGTCGCCCTTGACGAGGTCAAGACCGTCGGGGTCCTTCGTACCGAAGGTACCGAAGTTGGTCATCAAAGCAACGTCCCACTGACCGTTGTCCGGAGTCAAGCTCCAGGTAAAGCCGTAGTATCCGAACTTAGCTTCGGACTTGTCGGTTGTCGTGTCGGACTTGATGGAGCCACGGGTGTAGCTGAAGCCCCAACCGAAGGTGTACTTGCCGAACTGGCGGGCATAGAGCAGGTCCATGCGCTTGTCGGTGCTGGTGGAATTGTCCGGGATGTAAGGATCGCTGGAGGTCTTGGCATAGTCATCATACCAATAGAAACCAGGAACCTGATAGCCACCCGGATTTCCCAGTTCAAGAAGGGTCGGGCCCACATTCTGAACGGTCGAGAAATAGGTACCGAGTACCCACGGCTTCTTTTCTCCAAACTTCCAGTTCACACCGAAGTTGTAGAAATTGTTGTTGTAGCTCTGGCTGTAGCCGTTGTTGCGGGCAAATTCGCCGGTCGCAATGTTCGGATACTGGAACACACGGCTCGGATAGAGCCATACGTTGTTGTCGTCCAACAGGACGTTGTTGTTCTGGCCCAGCGTGAGGGTGCGGGTCGAAGTCGCAAAGGCGCTTAGACTCATGATCATCACCATCACGAGGGAGAGGATTAGCGCTTTCTTCATGTTACAAATCCTTTGTGTTGATATACGGTAAGTTTAGGTTATTTCTCGTTTTCAAACAGCTCACTCATTATTTATCGAGCTGTTCGATGGTTGCTAAAAAGTTCACTTTCTGTCTCAGTCCATAGGCGACCCTCCTGGCGCGACGCCTCCTTGAGGAGCATCACAGGTTGAGTGGTCAAATCCCTTTCACATACATCTATGTACAATAACAACAGTTTGCGTGGCCGTATTCGGGCTCACACGCTCACAATTGAGCGCCAATTCTAATACCGGCCGGTATTCAACACAACAAAAAATCACAGGTTCAAATAAAAAGTCGTACCAAAGAGAAAACTTTTCCTACTTCTGCGTTATCTCGTTGTCGAACAATGGCATTAGGCTGACTTTACATCCTGCCAGATGGCTTCCAATTGTTCCAAAGTGAGATCTTCGAGCCGTTTTCCAGACTCCTTGACTCGAGACTCGAGGATATCGAACCGGTTGCGGAACTTAGTGAGAGAGTTTCGAAGGGCGATCTCCGGTTCGATGTCAAGCTTGCGTGCGAGTGATGCAGTGGCGAAAAGGAGATCGCCAATTTCGTCTTCGAGGCGACTCTTGTCCATCGGCGTAGTAGACATCTCCTGTGTGACTTCGCCGAATTCCTCGCGAATTTTGTCGAGCACCTGTTGGGGTGTTTGCCAATCGAACCCGACTCCACCAGCCTTCTCCCCCATGCGGAACGCCATCGTGAGGGCAGGCATCGTTTTAGGAAGTCCTCCCAGGACTGACTCTTTTTCGCCTGAATTCGTCTTGATACGTTCCCATTGATCGCGTACCTGTTTTGGATCGAGATCCTTCTGTTCACCAAAAACGTGCGGGTGGCGATTGACCAGTTTATTGACAACTCCTTGCGCAACTTGGTCCAGCGTGAAGTCTCCCCGCTCTGACGCAAGCTGGGTGTGAAATACTACCTGGGTGAGAACATCCCCCAGTTCTTCGCAAAGCTCTGCCTGGTCTCCCCTTTCAATGGCTTCGATGGCTTCATACGATTCCTCGATCAGGTACGGAACCAGGCTCTGATGGGTTTGTTTTCTGTCCCATGCGCACCCTTCGGGGGAGCGGAGGATTTGGAAGAGAAGAACCAGCCGGTCCATGGGGGTGAGGGCGGGATTATCGATTTTGTCTCGAAGTTCCGACATAATAAACTGACCTTTCGTCAGGAGTTATCCGACTTGTATCCAGGTCAGCAGTCACCGGGTGGCTGCTTGACAAGGGGGTCGGCAGTGGGTATCATGGCAGGCTAAGGCATTGGCCCACACAGACCCACGAAGGATGGCCAATATACCGAGAAGCATTGATATGAGCAATACCAGCGATACACCGGAAAAGAAGTCGACCGCGTACAACCCGGCCGAAGTTGAGGACCGTCTTTACGCCGCATGGCTGAAGGCAGGGTATTTCCATGGCAACCCAGCGTCGCCCAAGGAATCCTACAGCATAGTTATCCCACCCCCCAACGTCACCGATGTGTTACATATCGGGCATGCGTTGAACAACACCATACAGGATATCCTGATGCGGCGGCACCGGATGGACGGATTCGAAGCGGAATGGTTGCCGGGGTGCGACCATGCCGGGATCGCCACCCAGGTGATTGTGGAAAAGCAGCTCACGAAAGAAGGTACGACTCGTCGCGAGATGGGGCGGGACAAGTTCGTGGAGCGGACACGCAGCTGGGCCTATCGAAACAAGGATATCATTCTTTCTCAGTTAAGAAAGATCGGCTGTAGTTGCGACTGGGATCGGACCCGGTTTACGCTGGACGATGGACTATCCACCGCCGTCTCGACCGTGTTCAAGCACTTATATGATAAGGGCTGGATCTACCGCGGTCACCGGATCGTGAACTGGTGCCCATCGTGCAAGACATCGTTGTCGGACGACGAAGTGGAACATCAGGATTTCGACAGCAGCCTCTGGTATATCAAATACAAAGTGAAGGGTTCAGACGAATTCCTCACGGTCGCTACGACACGGCCGGAAACAATGCTTGGTGATACCGCACTGGCGGTTTCGCCGAAGGACCCGCGCTACAAGAAGTTTGTGGGTAAGACGGCAATTCTCCCGATTCTGGAACGGGAGCTGAAGATTATCGCTGATGCGTATGTCGATCCGGAATTCGGTACCGGGGTGGTGAAAGTTACGCCGGCGCATGACCCAAACGACTTTGAAATAGGGCGTCGCCACGATTTGCCTGAAATCAACATTCTCAATCAGGATGGAACGCTGAATGAGAATGCGGAGAAGTATAAAGGGCTGGATCGATTTGTCGCCCGCAAGCAGTTGATCGACGACCTGACCAAGAAGGCGCATATCGAGAAGATCGATAAGTACCAGCTTTCGGCCGGGACCTGTTATCGCTGTCACACGGTGATAGAACCATATCTGTCGGATCAATGGTTTGTGAAGATGGATGAACTGGCGGCGCCGGCGATCGAAGCGGTCAAGTCGGGTAAGCTGAAATTTCATCCGGATTATTGGAATAAGACCTATCTCCACTGGCTGGAGAATATTCGGGATTGGTGCATCTCGCGTCAGTTGTGGTGGGGGCATCGGATTCCGGTCTGGTATGCGCCGGACGGAACGATGTACGTTTCGGTGGGACGCCCCACGGCAGAGGTCTGCGCGCCGCATGATCCATCGGCACTGGTCCAGGATCAGGATGTACTGGATACCTGGTTCTCATCGTGGCTCTGGCCATTCTCTACTTTTGGCTGGCCGGAAAAGACGCCGGAACTCGAAAAGTTCTATCCTACCGATGTCCTGGTGACCGCCTCGGAGATCATCTTCCTCTGGGTGGCGCGCATGGTGATGGCGGGATATGAATTCATGGGGGATTGTCCGTTCTCCGATGTGTACATCCATGGGACGGTCCGTGATGCCAACGGGATCAAGATGTCCAAGTCGCTCGGGAACGGGATCGATCCGCTGGAGATTATTGAAAAGTACGGTGCTGATTCACTTCGTGTGTCGCTCGTGCTGGCCACGCCGGATGGACAGGATCCGTGGCTGGGGCGGAATGCGTTTGAAGTCGGCCGGAATTTTATCAATAAGCTGTACCAAGTGTCGCGGTTCGTGATGATGCGGCTGGATGGCCGTCCGCCGGTGCTGGACCAGGTCGATCGAAACGATTTGGTCATATTCGACCGGTGGATACTGTCTCGTCTGCAGAATACGACCGAGACGGTGAACAAGTGTTTTGCCGAGTTCCGGCTTTCGGCGGCGGCGAAGACGCTGTACAATTTCGTGTGGGAAGATTACTGTTCGTGGTATATCGAACTGATCAAGCCGGATAGTCCCGGGACTCCGATCAGAGAAAACTCGCTGAATGTGGCGACCTATGTGCTGAACCAAATACTTCGGTTGTTGCATCCGTTCGTGCCGTTTGTCACGGAAGAGATATATCTGCAGTTGTCCGGCGGACGCGATGAGACGATCACGTTCGGACCGTGGCCGCAGGTTGATGCGTCATTCAAGGACGAACAGCTGGAAGAAAGCCTGAAGCTGATTCAGGAAGTGGTGACGGCGGTGCGGAGCATTCGTTCGGAGTTGAATGTTCCTCCGGGGAAGAAGTCCGATCTGCATGTTCGGGTGAACGATGCCACTCAGCAGAAGCTGTTGGAGCATCATATTGAGTACTTCCGTTCGCTGGCGCGGGTTGAGAAGCTGGTGTGCGGAACCGATGTGAAGAAGCCGCCGCTGTCGGCATCGGCAGTGATTGCCGGGGCGGAGATATTCGTGCCGCTTTCAGGTCTAATCGATCTGGATATGGAAAAGACGCGCCTGCAGAAGAATTTGGATGAATTGAAAGTTCAGCACGAGAAAGTGTCCAAGAAGCTGGCGAACTCTGATTTCCTTGCCAACGCGCCGAAAGATGTGATCGATCGGGAGAAGGCCAAGAAAGAGGATTATCAGGAGCGGATCAGCAAATTGAATAAGAACCTGGAGCAGATTCTCGGCTGGTAATCGTTGTTCCGGTGTCGGGCCCGGTGCACCTGTGAGATTCAGAGGTTGACCTATGGGATTCTCCGACGAGATCAAGAGCTACGGACAGATTCGCCGCCATACAACGCCAGAGGCGTTTGTGGCGGCGATGGCGTTTGTATCCTGGCATAACCGATTGACGTTTACTTCGATGCTGGAGCCATGGCAGGGGCTGGTGGTGGCGATGGTGTGCGAGGAACGTCAGATTGAAGGAATGCAGTTTCAGGCGATCAAGACCTGGTTCGAGCAGTCGATTGATCCTCCCCCGGCTTCGGATGTAGAGTGTCAGCAACGCGCCACGGCGCTTGGTGCCCACCTTACTTCGGCACAGTAAGCTAATCCCCACAAACTAAGAAGACCACCAAGAGGGGTTAGGTGGTCTTCCGGGAACGGAAAGTATAAGAAACGGGGTTTGCTAGTTTCTACGGCCGGCCGCGAGTTCTTCAAGAAATCCAGAAATCGTTTTGGTGCCGCCGGCATCGGGATAAGATGCCATTTCCACGGCGATCATTTCTTCGGTCTGCAGTCCTTCGTACTCCTTCAACCAGTGACGAACCATGCCGGAGATTCGCAGGGCAGCGATGCCGGCGTTCTGGCGGGAGGTTTCGGGGAAAAGCAGGGCGACGCGGTCGTTTTCCAAAAGGGTCGCGGTGTCCATAGCGCGGACATTATCGCCGATGAGTGAAGTCAGCCGATCGACCACCTGGGCGGAACGATCCCCAAAGACTGATTTGAGAAAGCTGAGATCCAGGACGGCAAGGGAGACAAAAATCCGGTACCGTTCGGCTCGCTTGAGCTCGACCCCTGCCAAGTCAAAGAATCCGGTACGGGTGACGGTATGTGCAGTGATGTTGTTCATGTCTTTTCGGATCCCTCTACCGGTTCGTTTAATTGCTCAAACGTTATACAGCAATAACTGTTCCAAACGTAAGTCCTTGCCAGAGCGCTTGATACTGGGCGGCTGGGCCGGCGTCTGGACGGCCCAATCGTGTTAAGTGGCATAATGTTACAGGGAAGTTAACAATGTGGATTACACTATAAATGTGGGCTGGAAAACTATTCCGAGAGTATGAAAATGCACAGAATATGCACAATTGGAGCAGTTTGGATGATTTTGAAGGAGACTGGCGGCGGCTACTTGGCCGAGTTGAGATTGTAGTCTTTGATCTTGTACAGCAAGGAGCGATAGCTAATCTGGAGCAGTTCGGCGGCTTTGCGGCGGTTCCAGTTGGTCTTGTGGAGGACCTCGGCGATCAGCCGCTTTTCTTCGGAGGCGATCGTTTTGCCGACCCGGTTTTTGAGGGCATACGGGGTTCCATCGGGAGCCTCTTCCCCCGGTTCATCGGAACCGGCTTCGGCATACCCTACTGGAACGCGCTCGGTCCGTACGGCACTGGAGGCCGGGACGGCATAGGAAACCGAGGCCGAGGAGAGCAGTTCGGAGATAATGGTTTCGTCGCCACGGACGACGACCTGCTTAATCATATTCTCAAGCTGGCGGATATTTCCGGGCCAGGAGAAATTGACCAGTTGGGTCAGAATGGCCGGAGACAACAACAGGTTCTCGCGCTTGTATAGCTTGCTGTATTTGTCCAGGAAATGGTCGATCAGCAGCGGTATGTCATCACGGCGCTGGCGGAGCGGCGGGATAAAGAGGGTGATTTCGTTCAAGCGATAGAAGAGGTCATCGCGGAAACCGCTCTCGGCGATGGCACGCTCCAGATTGCGGTTGGTGGCGCATACGATTCTGACATCGACATGAATATTCTGAATGCCGCCGACGCGGACGAATTCCTGCTGTTCCAGCACCTGCAGTAGTTTCGACTGCAATTCCATCGGCATGTCCCCGATTTCATCGAGAAACATGGTTCCTTTGTTGGCGAGTTCGAATCTCCCCTGCTTGGTCTTGTGGGCGCCAGTAAAGGCTCCCTTTTCATACCCAAACAGCTCGGCTTCAAGCAGGTCACGCGGGATGGCGGCGCAATTGACTTTGACGAACGGGTGATCGCGACGTCCGGATAGCTGATGGAGCGACCGGGCGGCGATTTCCTTACCGGTGCCGGATTCACCACGGATGAGGACGGTGAGTTCGGAATCGGCTACTTGTTCGATCAGTGACTTGAGACGGATCATGCCTTCGGAGTCGCCGATGAAGGAGCTGTAATTGTTCTTGGACTGAAGCTCTTTCTTGAGTTCGGTGACTTCCCGTTTGAGGCGGACGCGCTCGAGAACGGAGTAGATCCGGTTTTCGACTTCTTTGACTTCGAATGGCTTGTCGATAAACTCGGCCGCACCCAGTTTGACTGACTCGACCACGTACTTAGTGTCACCGTGTCCGGAGATCATGATGACCTCGGGACGATTCTCCGCCTTGTTGAGCTTCTCGAGCACTTCAAGGCCGGTCATCCCAGGCATCTTGATATCCAAGAGAATCAGATCCGGCTTCTCGGTGGAAACCATCTGGATTCCCTCGATTCCATCGCGTGCGGAGACGAACTCGAAATTGGTTGCGAGTCCTTCGGACAGAATCCAGGAGACTTTGGGATCGTCGTCGATGACGAGTATTTTTACTTTGGTCTTAGCCATTTACTTTCGGTGCGTATTTTATGTAAAGTATCGGCAGAGTGGCAAGCAAATCAAGCGTTAATCTACAGTTTAATTGCCACTTTTGGGCAAGGTGATGCACTACTGCAATGTGCTGTAGGGGAGGTAGACAGTGAAGGTGGTCCCTTTACCTTCCTCAGATGCGACGTGGAGGGTGCCCTGGTGGGCTGAAATGATCCGCTCGACCACAGGCAAACCGAGGCCGGTGCCGTGATCTTTGGTCGTAAAGTAGCGGTCGAAGATCTTCGCAAGGTTCTCTTTCTTGATCCCTAACCCACTATCACCCACATGGATAGCTAGATAGTCCGTTTTCTTGTGGTCGGGGCGTTCGGTATTGCCACGGACGGTCAGTGTGCCACCAGAGGGCATGGCGTCGATGGCATTAATGAAGAGATTGAGGAACATCTCCAGGATCTGATTCTTGTTCACGATCACTTCCCAGGAGGTGTCGGTAAACTGGACATCGAAGTTGACTTTGCTTCGGCGGAAGTCCGGTGCGAGGAGTTCGCCGGCCCGATGGACTATCTGGCGGAGATCGACCTGGCTGGTTTCATACTTGTTGGGGTTGGAGAAGTCGACCAGTTCACGGACCAGGTCATTCATGCGGGAAATTTCTTCCTCAGCAGTTTTGACGAACTCCGAGTTGTCCAGAATCTCGGGCCAGCGCTGGCGGAGGATCTGGAGACCGCCACTAATAGAGGTGAGTGGTTTGCGAAGGTCATGAGAGATTTCCGAAATCATGTTCCCCATGGTCAGAAGGCGGGTGCCGTTGAGCAGGGCCTTCTCCCGTTCGAACAGCAGAGCGGCCTGAGAGATGACCAGTCGGGCAAGGGAGATGTCATCGGCGCCATAGTGGCGTTTGGCGGTAGAGCCGAGACAGAGGACGTATTGCGGTTCGTTGTTCTTGAGAACCGGGATAGCCATAAACGCATGCAAATCGGCCGGGAAATAATGGCGTTCAACTACCGGGCCCTGAAGGAAATCGGAGAGTTCCTGGCTTTTGGCCGGGTCTAACAGGGAGTCTGTTACGCCGGTGATTTCGAACGAGTCACGGTCCACTCTGGACAGATTGATTCTCCCGCTTTCCGTAAGCGGAATAGTGGTGTTGCCTACGGCACCATCGGGAGAGAGAACATTGCGGGCCGGCTCCCAGTTGAACCAGACGGAGACGTCGATAGGAAACACGCGACGGAGTTTCTGGACGAGCACGGCATGGAAGGCGGTGATCGACTGAATGTTGGTCATATCATTTGAGAGTTCGTGGAGAATCTCAAATTCCGTCAGGCGGCGGCGACTGCGCTCGAACTGGTAGGCATCATCGACCGCGATTGCGGCCTGTGAAGCAAAGGTGCTGAGCAGGCGAAGATCATCCTCGGTGAACGACTGGCCATCCTGACGGTTGGCCATATTAATGACGCCGAGAATGTTATTCTTTATCCTCAAGGGGCTGCAGAGCAACGATGCCTTGCCGTATCGTTCCTGGTTACTGCGCTTGAAGCGGGAATCATTTTCGACATCTTCAACAATGAGCGGCTCACCAACTTTGGCAACGTGCCCGGCGATCGATTCACCAATCGGAAGTTTGGTCTTCTGGATAATGTCATCGTCGAGCCCGATCGCGGCCTTGATGGTGAGGAATTCACCGGCTTCATCGAGCAACATGATCGAGCCGACCTGGGCTTCGGTGACGGTAGCGGCAAGGACAACGATTTGTCTGAGCAAGTCGGACAAGTTGGCGGCTGAGCCGATCGATTTGCCGGCTTCATATAAAGCGTTTAGTTCGCCGACACGACGCTGCAGGATGAAGTTGGAAAGCTTGAGTTCTTCGAGGAGTCGTAAGCGGGCGATTTCACCGCGCCGCTTTTCCAGAGCGCGTTTAACGGCTAATTCAAGGTGGGCGAATTCCACCGGCTTAAGGAGATAATCGTAGGCGCCTCGGGCGATTGCATCGAGGGCGGTATCGAGCGAAGCATAACCGGTCATGAGGATGACCGGGATGCCTTCGTCAATTTCCTTGACGACATTGAGTATATCGAGGCCGGTCATCTCAGGCATTTTGATGTCAGTGATAACGAGGTCTACCCGTTCCGAGCGAATGGCGGCGACAGCATCGGGGGAGCGCTGGAAACTGCGGACATGGTAGCCATCGGCTTCAAGCAGCACGGTGAGGGAATCACACATCCGCTTTTCATCATCGATCAGGATAATTCTTTCGGCCGCAGCGCTCACGATGGGTTCCTCTTTTGGGCTACCGGCAGGGTTACGGTAAAGCAGCCCCCCGGTTCGTTGTTTCTGAAGATTATCGACCCATTGTGCGCTTTAATGACGCTGTAGCAGACAGAAAGTCCCAATCCGGTCCCCTGGCCAGGGTCTTTGGTGGTGAAAAACGGCTCAAATATCCTCGGGATAATCTCAGTGGGGATACCGGGGCCGGTGTCACAGAGCCGGACAAAGACAGAATCATCGGAACGGCCGGCAGTCATAGTCAGTCGGCCGCCATCGGGCATGGCGTCGCGGGCATTAATAACCAGGTTGAGGAAC
The DNA here is from genome assembly GCA_049290195.1 of Candidatus Zixiibacteriota bacterium. Lineage (GTDB taxonomy): Bacteria > Zixibacteria > MSB-5A5 > GN15 > FEB-12 > FEB-12. The sequence goes on along the minus strand of JBATNE010000088.1, from coordinate 5,856 downwards.
ACCTGTTTGAGGCGGTCGGCCGAGCCGAAGACATCGGGAAGGTGTGGTTCAATATGGCGAACAACTTCGATCTTGCTGGAGCTGAGTGGGCGCTCCATAAGGGTGAGGACATCCTCAACAACGGCGACCAGGCTTAAGCGTGTCTGAATAACCGGCTGAGGGCGGTGGAAATCGAGCAGCTGGCGGACGATGCCCGCGATGCGGTCGATTTCCTGTTCGACAATGCCGGTGTACTTGCCCAGTTCGGGAGCATCGGAGGTCGAACGTTTGATAAGAAGCAGGTAGTTCTTGATGATCCCGAGCGGGTTATTGACTTCGTGCGCGATCTTAGCGGACATCTCGCCGAGAGCCGCCTGACGTTCGGTCTGGAGCAGTTGCTGTTGTGCTTCGCGGAGCTGTTGAGTGGCCGCCTTTTCGCTTTCATACAAGCGGGCGTTTTCAATGGCGACGGCGATCTGGTTGCCGAGGATGGAGAGAAACTCGATATCATCCATCAGGAAATCGCGACCGGAGATTTTCTCTGCCATCGCAAATATGCCGATCAGGCGTGTCTGGTGAATCAGCGGGACGATTATGCCATCGGGAAAGAACGCGAGCACCACTCGTTCATCGTTGGAAGCCGGTTCCTTTGATAATTCGGAGACGAGGATCGGGCGGTTCAGTTTGGTCAGGTAGTCGACCAGTTTGGAATCAAGGCGGAATCCCTGATCAACCGTTGGAAAGTCACCGGACCCTTTAGTCTTGACCAGCAAGATCGAATCTGAGTTGTGTTCCCTTTTGAGGAAGATGGCTCCCTTGAGGGCGCCGACCTGACCGAGACAGGTAAAGATGAATGTGTCCAGCAGGCTTTGATACTTGAGAACGGCGTTGAAATTGCGGCTGATTTCGAAGACGGTATAGAGATCGAATATTTTGCGCTGGAGGCGTCGGTTACTCTCGGTGAGCTGGAGAACTTTTTCTTCCAGTTCCGACTGCAACCGTGCGACATCGGCAACCGGCGCTTTCTTTTTGGCGCGCGGTTTGGCCGCCCCTTTCGGAGCCGTCGTGACATTCCTTGTCTTCTTGGGCGCTGGCATTACTTCGTGTATTTCTGCAGAAATTCCCCGACCAGATAGTGGGACCCTGCTACAACGAGTATATCGTCAGGTCCGGCACGGCGCAATAGCCGGTGATAGGCGGAATCGACATTTCCTTTGATCATCACGGGAATTGGTTCGAATTTCACCGTGGCCAAAAGCTCCCTGGGGGGCATGGAGCGGTGCGTCTTGAGCGGAATGAGAGTGAATTCACTCGTAAAAGCCTTGAATGCGTCCACCATCTCCTGGTGCTCTTTCTTCTTCACGACCCCCAGGATGACCGATGCCTTTCGCCCGGGAAAGACCCGCTTGAATGTGTCGGCAAAGGCGCGCGCACCGGCGGCGTTATGGCAGACATCGAGCACTACAGTCGGCCCCTTGGGCAGACGGATCATCTGGAATCGACCCGGCCAGTTCGTGTTCTCGATCCCAGTGACGATGGATTTGGCGGAGATCGGAATTCCCTGTGCTCTCAAGACGGACATGGTCTTTAGCGCCACTGTCGTATTCTTGAGTTGGTGCAGACCTTTGAGCGACGGGGTCAGGTTGATGCGTTTCGAAGCGGTATAGGGGAACTTGAGCGACAGGTTGACCTTGTCGGCCACCGCTGTTCGCGGAGTCACCGCATAGAGCGGGGCTTTTCGCTCGCGGCAAGTGCGCTTCATGACTCGCTCAGCATCGGGTGGCAAGAGGCCGATCACGTGTGGCACGCCGGGTTTGATAATGCCGGCCTTCTCTTTGGCGATACGGGTCAGGGTCTTGCCGAGAATTTCCACATGATCGAAGCTGATGTCGGTGCAGACGGTAACAAGCGGCGTGAGCAGATTGGTGGCATCGAGTCTACCACCGAGGCCGACTTCGATAACGGCATAATCGACTTTTTGATCGCGGAAATATTCGAACGCGAGCGCGGTGACTACTTCAAAGAACGAGAGTTTTTTTTTACCAACACCGGGCGGTGCTGGTCGACAAATCTGGCGATGGCCTTTTGGGTGATCTTCTCGCCGTCCACTTTGATTCGTTCGCGGAAATCGACCAGGTGGGGCGAGGTGTACAGGCCGGTCTTGTACCCCTGGGCACGAAGGACGGCGTCGATCATGGCGGAGGTAGACCCTTTGCCGTTGGTGCCGGAGACGTGAATTGTCCCGTAATGAACTTGCGGGTCGCCCAGTTCGTGCATGAATCCGGCAATATTCTCGAGTCCCAGTTTCATGCCGAAGAATTCCCGCGAGAGCAGGAATTTCTCAGCCTGGGCGTAGGTGTGATGACGCATCAGTGGGCTCCGAGATATTGGAGCATCTTAACGGTGGTATCGCGGAGATCTTTGCGCTCGACGATCTTGTCGACGAATCCCTTGTCCTGGAAGAATTCCGAGGACTGGAAACCTTCGGGCAGTTCCTGACCGATCGTCTGCTGGATCACACGCGGACCGGCGAAACCAAGAAGGGCTTTCGGTTCGGCGATGATGATATCGCCGAGGGAAGCATACGACGCCATGACGCCGGCAGTGGTCGGGTTAGTGAGAATCGAAATGTAGGGCTGCTTCTTTTCGGCCAACAGGGCGAGCAGAGCGGACGTTTTGGCCATTTGCATCAGGGAGAGAATTCCTTCCTGCATACGGGCGCCGCCGGAACAAGAAACGATGATAAGTGGCATGGGTGCGGCAATCGCGCGCTCCATGGCGCGGGCGATCTTCTCCCCTACCACAGAACCCATCGATCCACCGATGAATGAGAAATCCATAATGGCAAAGGAAAGTCTCATCCCTTCCATTTCGCCGTATCCGGCGATAACACCTTCGACCGACTCAGCCTTGTTGCGGGCATCACGAAGACGATCCGGGTACTTTTTGGAATCCTTGAACATGAGCGGGTCGGTCGACATCAGGTTGTTGTCGAATTCTTCGAGGCGGCCGCCATCCAGGAGCAGGTTGATATACTTACGGCTGGAGATGCGGAAATGGTAGTTGCAGTTGGGGCAGACCCACAACAGCGATTCCATTTTTTTGGTGTATATGATTTCACCGCAGGACTGGCACTTAGTCCAGAGGCCTTCGGGGATCGCTCGTTTTTCCTGCGGCGCGAGGCCGGTCTTGTCTTTTCTAAACCATTCCATAATTACTTCGCACTCCCTGTGTCGTCGTTCAGATGACGCACCATCACGAGGGCGTCTTCGACCGGTCGGCGGTAATATTTTGGCCGCTTATAGAGTTCTTTGAACCCGTGCTTGACATAGAAGGCTCGTGCTTCGGCGTTGGAACAGCGGACTTCGAGCAGGAGCATATCGCACTTATTGGCCGTGACGATCTCCAAGATACTATCCAGTAATGCTCTGGCAACAGATTTTCTGCGCCAGGCGGGGTCGACGGCGATGTTGGTGAGGTGGGACTCGTTGGCTACCATCATGTAACAGGCGTAGCCGGCAATTTGATTATCGACTTCCGCGACCAACGTACCCCAGCCATCGAGGTCGAGTTGTTCGACAAAGGCGCTAGCGGGCCAGGGATCGGGAAAGATCTGGACTTCGAGTTCGCAGATCCGCTCCAGATCCTCGGCGGCCATATGGCGCACCTGGACGGCGAGTTCTTCAGTTTTTCTTTTGGCGCTCATCAAAACGAATTTCCGCCTGCGATTTCTGCAGATAGAGCGGTTCAAGGGTAGCCAGATTGTCGGACTGGCCGGATTCAAGCCGGGCGCGGCCGATTTCAAGCAGATCGGCGGCGTCGAATTCAAGCTGACTTTCGCCATCCATGAGGGTCGCACGCGGGACATAATTGAGGATATCCAATTCGATGCCAATAACGGGTGAAGCGCCGACATAGTCCGCCGCCTGCGCGGTTGCGACGGCCGCTACTTTTGATGGATCGAATTGGTTGCCGACAATTCGGGCGAACAACAATTCATCACGACGTACCTGCGTGGCGGCGAAGTATTCTTTGGCCGCACCGCGCAATTTGGCAGCGGCCAGATCGTAGAGAGAAATTCCGACTACGGGGATTTTCAGAGCTGACGCCATTCCTTTAGCCATCGCCAGTCCGATGCGAAGTCCGGTGAAAGAACCGGGGCCGGTCGATACGATGATGCCGTTGAGTTGGGACTGGCTGAGTCCGGCCGATTCAAAGAGGTTGCCGAGGTGTCGGGCGATCACCTGTCCGTGGGAACGATCCACCAGTTCATTTGATTTTATCAGGCGATCGGAGCCGAACGACAGCGCCAGCATGAGGCGCTTGGTGGAAGTTTCGATAGCGAGGAGATTGTCGTAGTCCTGAGTCATGCGCCTTCCGCCGCCAAGTCAATACGCCGGTCGGTGTCTGAGACCATCATGAATTCTATGCGGTAGAAGCGATCGGGAAGCAGTTGTTCGGCGCGCTCACCCCATTCGACGACAACAATGCCGTCACGCTGGAGGTAATCATCCCAGCCGATCTCACGGAGTTCGAAAGTCTCTTTGAGGCGGTAGAGATCGAAGTGAAAGATCGGTGTTTCTCCGCGATACTCGTTGACGAATCCAAAAGATGGGGAACTGACCGAGGTTGGGGCGATGCCTCTCCCCTCCGCCAGACCTTTTACAAAGACGGTCTTCCCTGAGCCAAGGGGGCCGGACAAGACAATGACATCGCCGGGCTTGAATGAGCCGCTCAGCTTGCGGGCCAGCGCCAGCGTTTCCGCCTCGGAATGCGATGTGAAACTCAGGGCGACCATGTGTCTATCGAGGCTCCAGGACTGCAAGCGGCACGACCAATTCTTCGAGTGAAATGCCGCCATGCTGGAACGAGTTCTGGAATTGGCGGACCATTTCGTTGTAATTATTGGGATAGACAAAGTAGAAGTCTTCTTTGGCCACGATATAGGTTGTGGCAAGAGTCAGCAAAGGCAAGCGCCACTCTTCGGGTTTCTTGATAAGAATTGATTCCTTGGGAGTGGAATTCAGGTTATCACCATACTTGTAGCGAAGATTGGTCGAGGTTGCTTTGCGGCCGTGCGCCATGGTGCCGCGACGGCAGAGAACCGAGCCATGATCGGAGGTAATGACCACAGTAAAGCCTTTGCGCGAAAACGCCTTTAGAATGGCGAACAGCGGCGAGTGTACAAACCAGCTCTTCATGAGTGAGCGGAAGGCACCTTCGGTGCCGGCAATTTCTTTGAGAATCACGTTATTGGATCGGCCGTGTGCGAGGATATCGAGGAAGTTGAAGACAAACGTCACCAGCTGGCTGTCGTAGAAATCGGCGACGCGCTTGGCGAGTTCTTCCCCTTCGGTGTTGTTGTATATCTTCACATATCTCGGCGGTTTTTCGAGCCTGACGCCATGGCGGGCGAGGTTGTCGATAAGGAACTTGTCTTCGAAGCGATTGAGCGAACCTTCGTCCTGCACTTTGTATGTGTCCGGGTAGAGGCGATCGATCTCATCGGGGAATACGCCGGCAAACAGCGCGTTGCGTGCGAACGGTGTGGCGCTGGGAAGAATCGAGTAGTAGTAGTTGCGCCGCACAGAATAGAATTCCGCCAGGAGAGGTTCAACCAGCATCCACTGGTCAAGGCGCATACAGTCGACTACGACATAGAGAACTTTCTTCTTCACCTTTAATTCCGGAATCACATACTTGGCGGTGACGTCAGGAGACAAGGTGGGGCGTTTGTCCGTCTTTAGCCATCCCTGATAGTGACTCTCGTAGAATTTGGTGAACTCGGTGTTCCATTCCTTGCGGGTGCCTTCGTGGGTTTCCAGAAGGCCGGAATCGTTACCGGAGTCGAGCGCGAGATCCCATTCCGCCAGGAGG
>JBATNE010000087.1:0-24484 GCA_049290195.1 Candidatus Zixiibacteriota bacterium | reverse complement strand
AGGGGTGACGATCTATCGGGACAACTCTCGCCCTAACCAGGTGCTGTCGACAGCGAAAGCCGCTGCTTCGGCCACTCCGGCTGGCGTCCAGAAGCGACCGCTGGTCTTGCCCGGCTTCACTGAAAAGATCCGCACCGGCTACGGCAATCTCTACGTCACGGTCAATCTGAAGGATGGTCGGCCATTCGAGGTCTTCGCCCATATCGGAAAATCCGGCTATACCACCATGGCCGATACCGAGGCGATCTGTCGCCTGATCTCGCTGGCTCTCCGCTCCAACGTGCCGGTACAGCAGGTAATAAAGCAGCTCAGGGGGATAGGTGGTTCGCATCAGGTCTACTCAGAGGGAAGCAAGGTCTTCTCGGTCCCGGACGCCATTGCGCAAATATTGAACAGGCGGTTCGGCACTCCCGAATCGGCGTCTGGAGCACCGCTGGCCCCTTCGGAGATCTGCCCCGAGTGCGGGTCCCCCATGGCCTTTCATTCTGGTTGCTATGCCTGCTCTTCTTGTGGTTATTCCAATTGCTAAATCTTCCGATACAGGAAGATAGCGGGATAACCATCCGCAAGAATGAGATATGTCAGCTAACCACTTCATACCGGCCGGCCGGACTTCGACTGTAAGAAAGGGAGAGATTATCTTCCAGATACAAACGGAGTACGCCTATCGCCCAATGCCCCGGATTACGACGACCGTGTCGAATCAGGGACGCGTTGTGCACAAGATCGAGCGTGCGCTCGATAGGCCGGTGGAAACACTCGAAGAACAGAACAAGACCGAAGTGGTCATCAAGCGGCAGCATGCCGAAGTCATCTCGATATTGGAAACGCAGGATCAGAACGCCCCAATGGCATCTTCGGCCCCGGCCACTCCGCAGCTTGTGACCAATGCTGCGGTCATGGCACCGGCGGTTGTCGCCTATACGGCTGAAGACACGCTGAAGAAGATTCCCGGCGTTACTCACGTCTACACGCTGGACAACGAAGGGAACTTTCATACCGATCACAGTTCGGAGCAGTTCCAGAAGACGTTTAGTCCGGTGTTCCGAAGCATTCGCGACCTGATTCAGATGTTCGGCAAAGAGCCGGGGGTCGGATTCATGCGGGAGCAGGGAGTGGTGGAGATAGAAAGCGACCGTCTCTACTTCGCATCATCGGGGTCAGAGTGTTATTTCGTGGTAGTACGGCGCGTGAATGTCACGACCGACTATGAGCGGGAAATAAAGTCGGCGATCCAACCACCGCAGTAGTATTGATCATCAGGCGGACCTCAAATAGAAACCCCGGGACCATCAGGTTCCGGGGTTCTAAATTTAAGGAGAGAGGTTCGTAATTTGAAAAAACTCCAAAGTCTTAATACGTTAAAGGTCTTAAAGTCACTTGTCGCGTCTTGCTTTCGCTATTCACCTTGCGGTGAGGTCACGGCGTACGCTCAGCGAACTAGAGACAACCTTCATAGGCAGAGTGTTAGAGATTTTCAAATGACTCTCTCTCTCCAGTATCGCCTAGATAGCCGGTTCAATACGCACATGCAAGCCTTTTCTTTGTCCCCTTGCCAGTTGTGATACGATCGTGTTTATTGGCTGTATGCAGGAGGAAATCACGCGATGATATCATCGCCAACCGCTGTCGGAATAGACATTACTGAAGTGGCGAGGATACAGCGCATTCTCGACAAGTACGGAGATCGGTTTATCGCCTTTATACTCGGCGATGACGAACGCAAGTTATTGTCGGAGCGGACCGACCGCGCCCGGTTTGTCGCCGGACGATTTGCCGCAAAAGAAGCGGCGGTCAAGGCCCTGGGAAAGTATTTGACAACCAGGCCTGCGTTTGCTGCCATGCAGATAGTGCCGGGGGGGGACGGGCGTCCGATCCTCCGCTTCGCCAACACCATCAAACAGCTCCCGGGCTCACTGTCGGCACTGGTTTCGATCAGCCATGAACGGGAATACGCCACGGCGATTGTCATACTCTCGGAGACGAAATGATTCAAGAAGATATCCTCAAGCTGTTCCGGGACTCCGGCGCCTTGTTGAACGGCCATTTCCTGCTGACTTCCGGTCGGCACTCCAACGTCTACTATGAGAAATTCGCTCTGCTGAAGAATCCGGCTATTTGTACGGAGATTTGCGCGGCGATGGCGGATCACTTCCGCAATTCAGGAGCCGTATCGGTCGTCGGACCGACTACCGGCGGAATAATTATCGCCTACGATGTTGCCCGCTATCTTGGCGTGCAGGCGCTGTACGCAGAACAGGGTTCCGACACTGAAGGGCGTGTGTTCAAGCGCGGGTTCTCGCTGGAGCGTGGCGAAAAAGTCATCATCGTCGATGATGTCCTTACGACAGGACGGTCGGTCAACGAAGTAATCGCACTGGTGACTTCGTATGGAGCGGAAATTGTCGGACTTGGACTGCTCCTGGATCGTTCGAATGGAAAGGTCGCGTTCCCCTATCCGACCTTTTCACTGGCGCGGGTTGATGCTGAGAGCTGGGAACCGTCGGAATGTCCACAATGCCGTCGCGGAGAACCGCTGACACAACGGGGTAGTCGAAAATCTGTCTAAGGGGAGTGTCTACGCCAACACAGGGACGGCTATATTGGCAAGGGGGAAGTCGATCGAAATTGTCGTGCCCCGACCGGGGGTTGAATCCACGTGAAGTGTCCCGCCGTGGTTCTCAATAATCCGCTTACAAACTACCAGACCAAAACCATGCCCGGTGCGCTTGGTGGTGAACCGTTCCTGGAACGCCTTCGCCAGCAGATCGGCCGGAAAGCCACAACCGGTGTCAGCTACTTTGGTGGTAAAGGTGCCGCGATCCTGATCGACCGCGACTGAGACTGAGATCTCTTTGCGGGAGGAGTCAATCATGGCATCGGCCGCGTTGTTGAACAAGTTGTACAGAAGCTGCTGCATCTGAATCTGATCGGCCTCGAATTCGACACCCTTGGGGAGTTGTTCGACGGAGATCTGAATCCCCCGGAACCGCTTCTGCGGCTTGAGGAATTCAACGACCTCATTCATCAACGTGTCCATCGTCAGGACCGCCTTCTCAGAGGAGATCGATGACAGGTCCATCAGGTTCGATGTAAACCGCTTCATCTTCTCGATCGTGTCCATCATCTGAGAGACGTATTTGCCCAGATCCTGATAGTTGCCGCGCTTGAGGTGAACGTCGAGTAACGACAAGTTACCCACCACGACACCGAGGAAGTTGTTCAATTCATGGCCGATTTCTGCCGACATCTGGCCGCGAGTCGCGACCTTTTCAAGGCGAATGGTCTCGTCCTGCAGCTCCTTGAGATTGGTGTAGGCTCGCTGAGTCTCAACCAGAAGTGACAGATTCTCCAGCGTCACAGCCAGCTGGCTGGCGGTAATCGCCAGAAACTTCAGATCGGACTCCTTGAGCGTGATCTCCGAGTCCATGCCCAACACGAAGAACCCGAAGAGTGTGTTGTTCCGACTGACCGGGACTACAATCATCCTGAGCCCGTCGCGCATCCAGGGCGGCGACAACGATTGTTTGATTTCAGGTCGGGGATCAGCTTTGTACAGCGGATGATCTTCAATGCTGTCGACCAGGAACGGACTGCGCAAATCGTTCATGTCGACAGCGGCGATCGCCTGAGTCATGACCTGGTGAGGATAGCGCTGTTCTTCTACCTTGTCATTGCAGATCGACATCAGAACACAGGCGTCTTCGTCCTGATCGCAGAATATCGCAGAACCATCGGTAGCATGGCGGTGCATCATGATGAATTTCAACGATGATGTCACCAGCGACGCCTTGTCGTTGGCGCTGAAGAGCATGTAGTTCAGGTCGGAGATTTTACTCAGCTCCTGATCCGCCCCTTTCGAGGTCGTGGCCGCCAGTTTGCCGATCGCGTTCTTGACTGCGGTTCGAATCTCCGTGAGTTCGAACGGCTTCATGATGTAATCGAACGCGCCCTGCTTGATGGCGTTCTTAGCCGAGTTGAGATTTGCGTAGCCGGTCATGAAAATGATACCGAGTTCCGGCTGGCGAATGTGAGCCTGACGCACCAGCTCAATGCCATCCATGCCGGGCATGCGAATGTCCGTCAGCAGCAGATCAAACGAATGTGCGGCGAGCAGTTTGAGGGCCTCATCGGCGGAGAGGGCAGTGTGGATAATATACGGTTCATCTTCCAGAGCATCGCGCACGAGTGATACGACGATGGATTCATCGTCGACAACCAGGATGGTGGGCTGTCCGGAAGCGGAGTCGGTCATGGCGTCTTTACCGGTTTCAGAATTTTATCGAGAACGTCGCGAATCTGATTCAAGTCGAATGGTTTACGCAGGCAGTAGCGGACTCCGCAACCGCGGGCTTGTTCCGCCAATTGATCCGGCAGGGAGTCGGTGACGACAAACTGTAATTCAGGTCTCACCGCCGACACTTCGCAGTAGACTTCATAGCCGCTTTTCTTGGGAATATGCAGGTCGCAGATGCAAATGTCGAAAGTGCCTTCGGATGCCAGCCTGACTCCCTCAAAAGGATCTTCGGTAGTCACCGCCTGGTGGCCGAGATCGGTCAGGAAATCGGAGAGCAGATTCCGCATAACTTCTGAATCATCGATTATCAGTATTCGTGCCACGATTCTAGCCCCCGATCGCGTTCTCCACCGTCTGGAGAAGCTCCTTGATGCTGAAGGGTTTCGAGAGGAAGGCACAGGCGCCGTTGTGGACCGATTGACTGACTGTGGCGAGGCTGGAGTAGCCGGAAATGACTACCACTTTGGCATCGGGATAGGTTTGACGCGCGAACCGGACTACTTCTTCACCCGGAACGTGGGGCATACGAAGGTCGGTGATGACCAGGTCAAATCGCCGTACTTTTAGCTGTTCGATTGCTTCGTCGCCGTCGCAGGCGAGAGTTACGCTGTAGTCTTCCAATACTTCAGAGAGGAAATCGCGTATGATCTCCTCGTCGTCAACAATGAGTACGGTGCGCTTTGTGCTGTCTTCCATCCAGGGATACCGTTGTCATTCGGCGGTTACTGTCTGCTCCTTTCTCTTATCGGTATCCGGCTCCTGTTTCTGAAGCGGTAGGACAACAGTAAACGTAGTTCCCTTATCCACGACGGAATTGACCGTAATTTCGCCACCATGTTCCTTGATAATGCCATAGCTGACCGACAATCCGAGGCCCGTCCCCTTGCCGATCTCCTTGGTGGTAAAGAATGGCTCGAAGATCTTCTGGAGGTGCTCTTCCTTGATGCCGTGACCATGGTCAACAAAGAGGAGTTCTGCCGCTCCGCCAAACTCACCGAGCGCCGGGCTGAACCGGGACTGGATCTCAATGATGGACCCGGTCTGGGAGGCGTGCATGGCGTTGATGATCAGGTTGGTAAACACCTGCTGCAACTGGCCGGCGTTTCCCTGAACATGCGGCAGACGCGGGTCGAGCTTGACTGTCAGTTCGATCTGGTTGAGGTGGAGCTGATGTGCGACGAAACTCAAGGTTTCCTCGATTGCCTTGTTCAGATCGACTTCCTCAAAATCAACCGATCGGCTGGAGCGCGAGAACCGAAGCAGGTTCTGGACGATCGTCTTGCAACGGCGCGCCTGTGCTTCGATATCGCTGACGTAGCGGACGTAGCTTTGGATTTCCTTGGAAGAAGTCTTCTCAGGAATATTCTTGTTCAGCTTTTCGAGAGTGAACTGGGCATACCCCAGAATGCCTCCAAGCGGATTGTTGAGTTCATGGGCGACACCGGCAGCGAGCTGACCGATGGCTCCCATCTTTTCCGATTGAATCAACTGCGCCTGGGCATCTTCGAGCTGATTCGTCCGCTCGATAATCTTTTCTTCGAGATTCCGGTTGTATTGCTCGATTTCATCACGCGACTGCTCCAGCGATTCGATCATGCGGTTAAACGTCTCGCCAAGGTGGCCGATTTCGTCGTGCTGGCTGACCTGAACGCGGCGGCTCAGATCGCCACGACTGACCTGGTCGGTAACGTCGACCAGGGCTGTCACCGGACGGGTGATGGCGCCAACGATGAAGGCGAGAATGAAGATTGCTCCCAGGGTAATCAGCAGCGTAAAGAGATAGGCGGCTATGCGCGCTTCACTGATGGACTGGTTGACGCGGTCAAGCGACAGGCCGATCTCGATATGGCCGATCACTTCTTTCCCCGGTCCCTGACCAAGAGCACCATCGAGGCCGCTCGTAATTCCCAAATTCTCGCGATTGACCGACTGGCGCTGGGTCACCACCGGCATCCCCATAACAAGATATTCCTGACCGTCTTTACCCTTGGTATAGGCGGTGTACATGGAGTCACCCAGAGAATTACTGGCGGACATCGGAATCAGTCCGGCCTTGGTGAGAGCCGTATCGCCGATCATGGCCAGCGGGGCACCTTCGCGATTGGTAATCGCCACATAAGTTACCGCATCGAAGTGCGCCGGAGTCTTCAGGAGTTCCACCAGATCGAGTTTGGATTCCAGGAGGACGCCGGTCTCTCCATTAATGGCCAGCATCCGCAGCATGGTCTCGCCGCTTGCCTGTAATTCATGGCGGTAGCTGTTCGACTGCTTGTTGATCAGGTAACCGCTGATGATCAACATGCTCGCGACGATCATCGCTGAAATCGGCACCACAAACTTAGTCCGGAGACTGACCTTCTGAAGGCGATCGAGAAGTCTCATCGGTAGACCTCCTTCGCGATCGCCACCAGCGGCTCAGGAATCTTGATATTCATGTGCTGGGCGGTTTTTTCGTTGTAGTGGAACCAGATGACGTCGGGAGTAGTGACACTCAGATTCTCCGGCCGCGCCCCTTTGATGATCTGGTTGGCGATTTCACCCGCCTGACGTCCGACCGCCTTGTAGTCGAAATCCAGAGCGAAGAGGGCTCCCGACTCAACCAGAAAGCGCGAGAAGCCCATGATCGGCATGCCGCGTTTCAGGGTGTTGGTCAGAATGTACTTGGTTGTCTGGGGACCGAACAGGACCGGGTCGGCCAATGACCAGATGCCATCCACCTGGCCGATAATCGAATCGAGTTTGGCCGGGATCTCCTTTTCCTGAGTGACCTTGAGGGCGATCAGTTCAATGCCGACCGATTTGGCGATGACTTTTGCCGGTGGAATCAGCGATGCCGTGTTGTCGGAATACAGCACGCCAAGCCGTTTGGCTTGCGGCAAAATCATCTTGAAATAGTTGAACTGCGTCGCCGGAGGAATGCTCAGCGATGCGCCGGTGATATTGTGTCCAGGGTGATTGAAAGTCTCGACGAAACCGGATATGACCGGGTACATGACGCTGCAGAAAACGGTCGGGATATCCGGGAATTTCGCTTTGGCGTAGGCGGTGGCGTCGCTGCCGGTACTGATGATGATGTCCGGTTTGGCGCTCCGAATAGAGTCAGTCACATGCTCAACTGATCCGGGGGCCGATGTGATGATGAACTCAAAGAACTGAGCTGCAGGATTGCTTCCCTTGACGACACTCTTCGCACCGCTGATGGAGCGTTGCGTGGAAGTGAGGGTGTCAGTTGTGACAACAACTACCCTCTGGGCCTGCGCACGTGCAGTCCAGAAGAGGCAGCTGAGTACGAGAAGGTATCGCCACCCGGTCCTAGTCATCGTTCCTTTCATCAAACTCGTTGTCCGTGAGGGAGTTCGATGTTGCAGCAATTCGAGGCATGGTAGTATGTTCGTATCCCTAATCAACAGTAGCCAAGCCTGTTCTCCGATTATCGGGAGGGTCCGGAAAATCTTGACGGGGGGGCGCAGAAATCTGTGCGGTTGGTGTGGACGGGTAGGTCAAGTTTTTTTCCTCAAGGTCGATACAACCAGCAAGATCACGAAAGACCGAGATTATCATCGAACGGCATATGCATGACAGTTTCTTGGAGAGACTATAGCTTTGGGAGGCCCCGCCGTGAAACATCGGCCAATGCTTAGACTCGCAACCCTGTTCCTGTTCTTGTTGGCTCTGCCCCTGGCGTCAGCACACGCAGGTGTAACCGGGAAAATTTCCGGAGTCGTCAAAGACGCGATCACCAATACCCCGCTTATTGGTGCCACCGTACGGGTCATCGGCACTGAGTTTGCCGCCATGACCGACGACGAGGGTGAATACTTCATTATTAATGTACCGGGTGGTAAGTACGATGTTGCGGTTTCGCACGTCGGCTTTGAACTGATCACCAAAAAGGATGTGCGGGTACTGCTTGATTTGACTACCCCTGTTGACTTCACCGTCAAACAGGTGGCGGTCGAAATGAAGCAGTCGATGGTGGTCTACGCGACCGCTCCGCCGATTCAGAAAGACCTTACGGCTTCAAAGGTCATCTTCACGGCGGACCGACTGCAGAACCTCCCCAATGTCAACACCATTCAGGCAGTCCTGTCGAACTACCCCGGTGTCGTAGCGGACAAGGCCAACGATTTGCACGTTCGTGGCGGGCGCTCCGGCCAGTTGAATTATCTCTATGATGGTTTCTCGGTTATGGACCCGTTCATTTCCAACGTGGGTATCCGCATCATTCCCACCTCGCTTGAAGAACTGTCTCTGACCTCAAGCGGCTTTGCCGCGGAATACGGCGAAGCCCTCTCCGGTATCGTCAGCGCCGTCACGCCCGAAGGTTCATCGATCTATCGCGGACGGTTGCGCATGTTCGAAGGCGGGACCCATGTCTACGATGTCAACCGCGGTGACTGGGGCTCCCTGTCCCGTTCGGGCAATCGTTCCTTCGCCGGAACGTTCTCCGGTCCTATTCCCGGCCTCAGCAGCGACAAATATACGTTCTCCGCGGCCGGCGAATATCTTAAGGACAACGGCTATCTGCCGCATAACTCGTCCAGAGACTACAGCGGCTCGGCGAAAGTGGCGCTTCAGCCGGCTCCGGGTCTTAAAATTGTGTCCAATTTCTCTTACAACCGCTCGAGCGGCGATTTGTACACGCACAGAGATGTCAACGGCCGTTCGTATGATTTCGATCTGAGCGGATTGCCGTCGTTCCGCCGCACGGCCTATCTGGCGGGCGTTTCGCTCAACTATTATTTGAACGCCAGTTCCATTTTGAGCGCTTCGGTCAATCGCTTCTCTACTCATTATAAGCGCGCTCCCCAGCAGCTCTTTGATCTCTATTGGAATCAGTGGCCGGGGTATTCGGAAGATTCGACCGGCAAGTACAACGGTTCGATTCACCGCAACAACTACCTGGGGTATCGCGATTACAGCAACCCCTATCAGACGGTTGGCTTTGCGCGCGAGGGAGATTTCAACCCGGTCTATCAGCGTCGCGAAGCCGCTTACAACGCTTTTGCCGCGAGCTATCTGACTCAGATGAACAAGACCAATCAGATCAAGTTTGGTCTCGAAGTCAGCCGGTATAATGTCGACTGGGATTCGAAACAGTTCTATAACGTCAATCCGTACGGCGAGAAGTACACCAGCCATCCGATCTACGCGTCTCTGTATGCACAGGATAAGCTCGAGTACGTTGATTTCGTCGTCAACTTCGGACTCCGGTACGATTACCACAACGCGGACATTTCGTACAACACGACTCCGGACAGTCTCCAGGCAACGTACAAGAAGGCTACACCGTCAAACAAGCTGTCACCTCGCTTGGGCGTGTCGTTCCCGGTGACGGACAAATCGGTCATGCACTTCAACTACGGCGTCTACTTCCAGCAGCCCCGATATACCTATATGTATACGAACCTGCAGGGAGATATCAGCACCGGATTGCCGCTTCTGGGAAATCCCGACTTGAAGCCGGAGCAGACCACTGCTTACGAACTCGGCCTGGATCACATGATTGGCGAGAATCTTCGTATCGATGCTACGGCATACTATAAAGACGTCAAAGACCTGGTGACGACCGTGCACGCATCCAGCAAGCTGACCGGATCTTCCAGCGGCAAGGCGACTGCCTTCTCGAATGGTGACTACGGATCAGTCAAAGGGTTCGACTTCACCCTGGACAAGATGGCGTCAGGTTCGAAGCTGAGTGGATCAGTTTCCTACAGCTACATGATCGCCACGGGCAAGGGAGCAAATGCAACCGACGCGTACTATTCGTACCTGACTTCCACGTCTGATACACTTGCGCCGATTAAGGAATACCGGCTGGACTTTGACCAGCGCCATACGGTCACGGCGGTCATTGACTATCGCGTGCCGGCCGACTGGAAGGGAAGTCTCTTTGGTATCTCGATACCCGGGAACTGGGGATTCAATTTCGTTGGCTACTATGGTTCGGGGCTTCCCTATACCAAGACCGATTCGCTGGGGAACCGTCTGGGCGAGCGAAACGAAGGTCAATTGCCGGCATCGTACAGTGTTGATTGCCGGTTCAATAAGAACTTCAAGATGGGTCCCAGCAAGTCGATGCTGACCTGGTTTATCGAAGTAGACAATCTCTTCAACCGCCGCAACATACTCAACGTGTATTCGCATACCGGCGTGCCGGACAACGACAATACACGGGCGACCGCGGGATTGGGGACCAGTCAGAACCAGGTGGATCATCTTGACCAGCTCTATGACCACGATCCGCAAAACTATTCCGCGCCGCGAACTGTGCGCACGGGATTTGAATTTAGCTTCTGAACCGGAGAACAGAACCATGAAAAGGTCACTTCGCTCTAGCGCCGCATTGTTGATCCTCTGCCTGGCGTTTCTGTTGCCGGCATCAGCGTCTGCGATGAAGGGTCCGGGTCGGAATCCGGGAGATCCGAAGAATCCGGGCGGACCGGCTCGCACGCCGGCACCGGCGACCCTGGATCAGATCACCCACAATGTCGGAAATATTCGCACGACCGTAGACAACGCCGGGTACATCGGCGGCTATCGCTATTACCACCTGCCGTCGGGGGAATGGCCGCGCAATTCCGGGCATGACTACATCGGCGAAATCAAATACTGGATGGGTGCCGTTTCGCCGCTGGGTGAAACGCTGTCCGTCAACACCTGGGATGAATTCCAGCCGGTCACCAATCTGGTCTCCGGAAATGAAGAATACAAGATCCTGCTCTCAACAGATTCAGCCAGATATCCCGCATATGATCTGACCGACACCACCGGTGCCGGTAAGGGAAATCCGGCACGCGGCTGGCGAATCTGGGATCTGGATTCATCGGCCTGGGTCTACAACAAAGACTTCAGTCCTAGGGATTCGTCGTTCTTCCCCGGAGGGCCCACCTCCCTTCAGGAATCCCATTTCCGATTCAATGATGCCGCGGGCGGCAGCGCTCCGATGAACATCGAAGTCACCCATACCATGATGCAGTGGAACTACTGCTACAACGAAGATTTCACGTATGTCATCATGGACATCAAGAATAATTCTGCCACCGACTATACGAACTTCTGTTTTGGCCTTTATTGCGATTTGGATATCGGCGGCCCGGATGGAACGGGCGAGAACGGACGTCTCGGCGATAGCGTCGGCTATGATAGTGCCAAAGCGGAAGCCTGGAATACGCAGGTGAGCCCGTCGTACGATCCAGGATGGGGTCCGACCGTGACACCCGGTGTGTTCGGAATCAAATTGCTGGAGACGCCGGATCAGATCGGTCTGACCGCCCTTCGCACCGGCGAATGGGAGCAGGTACCAACCGACGCCCCTGAAGATGACTTCGCTCGCTACGAACTGATCTCGTCGAATTCCTTCGACGAGGCGATTCAGCCGGCCGACCAGTATTTCATCATGTGCACCCGAGGTATCAATCTGACAGCCGGTAAGACAGTTCGGGTGGTCTACGCGATAGTGGCGGGAAAAGACCTGCCGACCTTCAAGGCGAACGCCGACCGTGCCCAGTATCTCTATGATGCGCACTATGTCGGGCCGCAGCCGCCCACCACACCGATTCTGACAGTCCGTGCCGGTGACCGCAAAGCCTATCTGCACTGGAATGATGTCGCCGAATCGAGCGTCGATCCGCTCTCCGGCCTCGCCGATTTCGACGGATACAAACTCTATCGGAGTGACAACCAGGGAAAGACCTGGGGACAGATTATTTATCAGACCAACAACAGCTGCCTCACGACGGATTACCGTCAAATCGCCATGTTCCGCCAGCAGAACCCCGGAGATCCGATGCAGCATACCTACATCGACTCCAACCTGATCAATGGCGTAGACTACTGGTATTGCCTCGTGGCTTTTGACAAAGGGGATCCTTCAGTGCCGGTCGATGTTCTCCAGACTGGATTCGGCGAAGCGGGAGTGTCCGATAACGTTGCCGCAGTGAGACCGGGGAAAAACCCCGCCGGTTTCTTCACCGCTGCCGGCTCAGTTACACACGAATTCAACGGCACCGGTCAACCCTCAGAAGGGACAGTCACGCCGATCCTGTTCGACATGACGGAAGTCCATGGACCGAACTATGAAGTCGTCTTTGACGATCAGCCCGAAAAGACTTACTGGAATCTCATCGACGCATCGACCGGCGATACGGTCCTAAAGAACCAGACCGATGAGAATGTCGACCCCAGTATGCTGAACCTGGCCGATGGCCTTCGTATCGCCGTGACCAACGTCGATCGCGCACCCATCAGCTACGGACAGACCGCTCTCGGTGGATCGGAAACGACCCTCGTCGCCAGCGCATCACTTCCGCCGACCGCCATCAATGCACTTCTCTATGGCGAGACCTTTGGTGATGCACCCTATCGCTGCAATTACGAACTCCGGTACACGACCGATTCAACCTTTGCGTTCAACGTCGTTGACCCGGACCTCGCGCTTTACAAAGTGCCGTTTGAAGTGTGGAATACCACGACCAATACCAAGGTCTGCCTGTTTGTACGCGACGGATCTTTGTCGGGCGCCTGGCATGGCTACAACAGTTTGACCATTGTGGATCATCCTTATGACACGACTATGGCCATGCTCGACGAGGCCTACCCATATGAGATGTCCTGGATCATGAGATTTGATACCGCCTACTTCCATCCGGTGGTGGGGGACAGGTACACGATCGTTGGACCGCATGTGAATGGACCCGGCGACAAATTCGCGTTCAAAGTGGATGGCGTCGACGCCGCCAATGCCGCCCGGGAAATGGCCAAAATCAAAGTAGTGCCGGATCCGTATTTCGCCCAGTACTCGTCAATGGTGGAAACGTCCGATGGCCAGTCCGTCATTGAATTCCAGAATGTGCCGGACAACTGCACGATCCGAATCTACACCCTCTCCGGCGATCTGGTCCAGACGCTGATTCATGATACCGGAACCGGAACCGCGCGGTGGAACCTGCTGTCATCGGGACAGCAACAGGTCGCCTCGGGTGTCTACATATACCACGTCGAATCACCGTACGGCGAAAAGCTCGGACGGTTCTCGGTGATAAAGTAGGAGGCAGGCGAAATGAAGAAACTACTGATTGTTCTGTTCATTGTCGGCCTGACCGGCAGCGCCTCCGCCCAGTTTTCCAAAGTCGGAACGGCCGGAGCGCAATTCCTCAAGATCGGTGTCGGGTCGCGCTATCAGGGACTCGGGGAAGCCTCAGTCGCTACTGCAAACGATGTATACGCAATGTATTGGAACCCGGCAGGTCTTGCGGCGGTGGAGAATTCGTCGGTTAGCTTTACCAACGTCAATTGGATTCTTGATATCAATTTGAACTACCTTGGCTACGCCCGCAATTTCGACAATGTCGGAGTCTTCGGCGTATCTGCAGCTGTCCTCTCAATGGGGAGCCAGGAGATTACCACCTTCCAGCAACAGGATGGTACCGGCTCCAAGTATACCGTTACCTCGTATGCTCTGGGAATCACCTATGCTCGCCAGCTGACCACCAAGTTCTCCTTTGGTGCCACAGTCAAGTACATCGGCGAACGAATCTATCAGGAGCATTCGGGAGGCGTAGGATTGGATTTTGGCACGATGTTCTACACCGGTTACCGTTCGCTTCGACTGGGGATGAGCATCTCGAACATGGGGCCGGAGCTCAAGTTCAACGGACCGAATCTTGATATTCGATACGACGAACAGCAAGGACAGGGTTCCAACTCCCCGGTCCCGGGTTCACTCAAGACAACTCCGTACGACCTGCCGCTCATATTCCGCGTGGGCATGGCATACGATGTCAACTTCGGCACGAAGTCCGTCCTTACCCTGGCCAGTGAACTCAAGCACCCGAGCGACAATGTTGAGCAGGGAGCTCTGGGGGCCGAGTACGGCTTCAACAATGCCTTCTTCCTGCGGACCGGGTACAAGATTAACTATGACGAAGAGCACTTCTCACTCGGCGGCGGCCTCAAAACCACCGTCTCGGGCGATACGAAACTTGTCCTGGATTACTCCTGGCAGGATATCGGTCGTCTCCAGACCGCTCAGCGATTTTCAGTCGGATTTACGTTCTAATTGTCCGTTTTTGTTTCGCAGGCAAAGCCCCATTCCCTGGGGCTTTTTTTTGGGCGATTCTGGACATCGTGGGTAAATATGATATATTGCCAACTGATAACGACACGCCAATGAACTTTGGGAGTACCTCCATGAAACTGACTCGGGTAATGCTATGCTCGGCAGCTATAGCCGTCCTGACCCTCTTTTGCTCACCACTGGTGATCGCCGCCGGACAGGGGGATAACGCCGTCCAGGCGCTGGCCGAATATTTTGATTACCTGGTATCCGGTAACACCGAATCAGCAACCATGATGTGGACCGAAAGTGCCCAGGAACGGTCGGCCCGGTTTGGCATCATCTATACCGGCATCCCGATCCGCGTCGATGCAACCTCTCCCATTCCCAGAAACATCCCGTTGATGCGCTATCACCTTCAGCCGGCGGCCAAGTCGGCGGATTTCATCAACGATGCCAAAGACGTCAAACTCGAATACAACGCCATGGTGGAAGGGCGGATCGTCAAGTGGCTCTACTATGCCCACCAGGTCAAGGATTACTGGTGGTTCACCTACCCCCAGGATTGCTACAGCGCCGGCTGGCCGATCAAAGAATCGCGCTATTTCCGCATCCATGTGCACGCCGACAAAGAACAGTACCTCAATCAGGCGGCACTCGATGAAGCGGATGCTTTTGTGGACCGGATCGCCGATTCCCTCAAACTGGATAAGGCCGCCCGGAACGAGATCGCCGCCAAAAAAATCGAGTACTTCTTCTGCGACAACTCCACAACCCTTACTGCTATCACCAATCAGAACACCCGCGGCGTGCTGGACCAGGCTTCGAATGACGTCATTTCAACTGACTTCCCGCATTTTCATGAGATTACCCATCTGCTGATCAATATCAAGTTGAAGACGTTGCCGTTGACTACGATTCCGATACTTCGCGAAGGAATAGCCGTCAAATTCGGCGGGCGATGGGGAAAACGGGCGTCGTCGTTGATGGATCTCGGTGCCTACCTGTATCGCCAGAAGCTCGTGTCGCTCGATTCCATTCTGACTACTAACGGTTTTGCTTCGGCGGCCGGGGCCGATATCGCTTACCCAGTCGCAGGCAATTTCTCTGCGTATCTGCTAACCCGACTCGGTATGGCGAAGTTCTTTGACTTGTATCTGTCCATGTCTCGCAGCGACAACTCGCTCGATACCCTGAGCCTCCCGGAGATTCAATCTGCCTTATGTAAGGTTCTGGCCAAGAACGACTGGACTGAAGTCGTTACTGATTTTGAAGCCTACCTGGATAGCGCCCTTCCGTCGATGTCCGTGGCAGTGGCCGGCCAGGAACCTAAAGGAACTGTCCTGATCAAAGGGGACGGCTTTACCGCGACATCGGACCGTGACTGGCTCAATTTCGAATTCAACGTGGACACGGCGGCTCACGACGGTGCCCTTCTCTTTGGCGCTGACAAGCGGCTCAAGGGAGCACATTCGTATCTCTGGGATGAGCAGTATCGTGACGAACCGTTCTCCGGGTATCGGTATGCCGTTCGATTCGATCAAAACGAGGCAGGTCTGTACGATTACGCCACCAATGAGCTGTTGGCCAAGTACATCTTCGGTATCTCCCCATCGGAAGGGTACTTCGATTCCGCGACCCAGAAGGTAAGGATCAGTTTCCGCAGCAATCTGGTTGGGAAGACCGTTCCCGCCAATGGGGACTATCTGTTTTTGGGGAAATAAGGGGGACACTTGTCTTTTGAGGCAGGGCGTTTTACCTTTCGCGACCGATATTGTTATGGACGCACTCCGGATTGCTCCTGGTTCTCGGTTTCCCGGGAACACCGATCCGGTTAACACAGGGAAGGTTAATTGGCTGATTACGAATTTGACTTAATCGTTATTGGTTCCGGTCCGGCAGGTGAAAAGGCCGCGATTGAAGCGGCCAAAATGCGAAAGAGTACCGCCATTATCGAGCGACGCTCGGTACAGGGCGGTGTCTGCATCCATACCGGCACGATTCCCTCAAAAACGCTGCGAGAAACCGCTGTCTATATCGCGGGTCTCCGCCAGCGTACCGCCTACGGCCTCCTGGGTGGCGTCAAGGCCGATTTGAGCATCCGCGAATTGATGCATCGCAAGGACCAGGTGGTCCAGCAGGAGCTGGATGTTATCCAGCAGAATATGGCCCAGCACCGCATTCAGGTGATCCACGGCCATGGAATGGTTGCCAGCCCGAATACCGTGGTTGTGTCGGACGGTTCATCGAGTAACCGCGTGATCAAAGCGGAAGTAATCATCATTTCAACCGGGACTCACTCTTTTCATCCTCCAAATGTTCCGTTCGACAACCGCTACATCTACGACGCCGAGACTATCATCGATCTGGATATACTCCCCCGGACCATGACCATTGTCGGGGGCGGCGTTATCGGGTGCGAATATGCTTCCATTTTTGCGCACCTCGGTGTCCGAGTGACCATTGTCGATCCGCGCAAACACCTGCTGTCATTTCTCGACCACGAAATTGGGGACGCCCTGATTTACCTCATGCGCAAGTATGGCGTCACTCTGGTGCTCGGGGAAGCGGCCGAAGGTGTGTTTGCGGAAAATGATCAGGCGGTGACCGTGACGAAATCAGGTCGGAAGATCGTCGCCGACCGAATTCTGTATACCGCCGGGCGGTGTGGAAATACCGAAAACCTCGGCCTCGAAGCTCTCGGTATTGAAACCGATGACCGAGGGTTGATCAAAGTCAATGACCGATACCAGACGACCGTTCCCAATGTGTATGCCGTCGGCGATGTGATCGGCTGGCCGTCATTGGCGTCGACTTCCATGGATCAGGGACGATTGGCCGCCATCCATGCGTTCAAGCGCGACGATGTCTCCTGCCTCAATACGCTCTTGCCGTTCGGCATATATACCATTCCTGAGGTCTCTCTCATTGGCGAGACCGAAGAGTCCCTCACGGCAGCCGGACAGGAATATGAAATCGGCGTTGCCCGGTATTTCGAATTGGCGCGGGGCCAGATAATCAATGACCATGACGGTATGCTCAAGATCATCTTTGACCCGCACTCCAAGCGGATATTCGGCGTGCATATAATCGGGGATCGTGCTACTGAACTGATTCACGTTGGCCAGGCGGTCATGACCCACGGGGGAACGCTGGATTACTTTGCGGATACGGTGTTCAACTATCCGACATTGTCCGAGGCGTACAAGGTCGCTGCGCTCGATGGTTTCGCACGCCTTCGCCACCAGCGCTGATCACTTCTATTTTTCGGGGGAGTTTGCCGCTTTGATCGCGTCGATGCGTTGCTGAACAAACAGTGTTTCAGGCTGATTGCGCTGCTTTTCCAGAAAACTCTTATAGTCTTTGAGGGCGCTTTCGAAACGCCCATTGCGGTCCGCCGCCATTGCTCGTATGAGGTAGGGGAAAGGAAGCCCCGGATATTGCGCGATCAGCGACTCCGCCTTCGACAGCGCCGCGGCATTGTCCCCTGACCGGTACGCAAGAATCATCTCATCGGTCGCGATCTCTTTGTTCTTCGGAAACATCTCACGCGCCTTTTCTACCGCGGCCCAGGCGGCCGGCAGATTTCCTGCATCACGATAGAACCCATACAGCTTCATAGTGACAACCGGATTGTACGGCTCCAAAAGCAGACTCGTATCGATTTGAGCCTTGGCACGATCATACTGCTTAAGGTTCATCATCAGGGTCGACAGCACCAGGCGTGGCTCAATCCAGTAGGGGTCCTTGGCGATCAGATTGTGCAACTGGCGCTGGGCTTCATCGGTACTTTCACGTCTCATCACCAAATTGACACAACCTGAGTAGGTCAGATACTCCGGAGAGCGGCCGGGCAGCCAGCCTTCCCAGGCATTGGCCCTGTCAATCTGCGATTGCCCAAGATCCTTTCGTCCAAAATAGGCGTCACGATAATTGTAACAAGTCAGGCGAAACCAGTAATTGTTGGCTTCTACAAAATCGAGCACATACGGCTCCGATTTTTCAATAGTGACATAACTTGGCAACGTTGCAAACGGCAGAGCCAGGGCGAAAGCAGCTGCGAAGGGAAGACATCTGGTCGAGTAAATATCCGCAAAGCGCGTTCGAGCCAGCAACAGAGCCAGACAGAACGCTCCACCGGCCAGATAGGCGGTCAATCTTGGATAGTCTAAAGGCATACTGTTCTTTGGATCCTGCACCAGGAGCGCGACAAATCCTCCGGCGGCCAGAATCCCCGAGGCAAAGACCAGCAGGCGAGTCTTATCGTCGAATTGCGCCGTAATCCTCAAGTACAGGACCAGCACAAAAACCGGCGCGGCCAGGAAAATGAGTTGACCAATGTCAACCAGATGGTCAACCGAGAATATCCCGTAGTTGGTGAGCGGAAGTTTACCGGAGAGGAATAAGAGGCGGGTGGTGAATTCAAGCGATCCGCCGGCAAAGTAATAGAGAGCCGCAAGAAGGACCGCAAACGTCAGCAACGCTCCTCCGATGCCGGCCAGGAGATTCGCCACGCCCTTCCGGGATCCCCCCAGAGTGACAAAGACTGCCGACGGTATCACCAGCGCCAGGCTGATGTGCATGAAAACACCCAGTAGAGCGACCAACCACAGGAGAGCCAACCGGCGCGAATCCCAGGAGTCGGCCAGACGAAGTAGCGAATAGATGTACCAGTGGATGACGGCAACTATCAGCGGTTCAAGTCCGACAAATCCAAAGAGCAGCAGCGAACTTGGTCCGAAAAACAGAACGCAAAACAGGAAGAATCTGTTTCGGTGTTCCCGTACCAATATCCGAACAATGTGATAGCAGGCTACGCCTGAAGCGATCGCGCTCAGATACGAAATTGTCCGCCATGTCGCCGTGCCGGCATTGTTGGGTTCAAGGCCGATCGCCTGAAATACGACGTAGAGCCCTTTGGCCAGAAGCAGTGATCCGTATTCATACCATCGGACCATGATGATGTCGGCCTGAGAAAGCTGCGCTACCCTGAGATTGCCGCCTCCATAGAGAAACGAATCGAACCGAAAGAACCAAAAGAGTGCTGCAAGTACGGCGCCGCCGACGATGAAGAATCTTTTGTCGGCGGACAGCTTCTCTATTAAACCACGTTGTGAAAAGAAGAAGACCAGTGCACCAACGGCGACAATCCATGCCGGACCGTACCAGATCGGCAGATGTTGCCAGTGAGTGAACGACCAGTTCTGCGGGAAGTAATGACCGAAAAAGCGAAGCAGAACAAATATCCCAGCGGTCGCGTACAAAACATAGGCTGCGCGCCGTGCCGTGGATTCATTCATAAGTACTGCTCGCTAGAATTCCTGACGTCCTTCAAGCGCTCTGGCCAGGGTCGCTGAGTCTGCATATTCCAGATCTGAACCGACCGGTAATCCACGCGCTATTCTGGTGACTTTGATTCCTAGAGGATGGATGAGGCGCGAGAGATACGCCGCCGTCGCTTCCCCTTCGACATTGGGGTTGGTCGCGACGATGATCTCCTGCACATCTGCGAGCCGGGCTATCAGTTCCTTGATCCTCAGGTCATCTGGCCCAATCCCATCGAGCGGGGAGAGCCGCCCTCCGAGTACGTGAAACAACCCATGGAATCCTTCCGCCTTGTCCAACGCCGCCGCGTCGGCAGCCTCTTCGACGACGCAGATCACTTCCCGACGTCGTCCCGGGTCGCTGCAGATTCGGCACGGATTAACTTCCGAAATATTGCAGCAGATCGAGCAGTAGCCAACTTTGTCTTTTACTTCGACAATCGCAGCGGCCAGCTGAGCCGCTTCCTCTTTAGTAAGCTTGAGGATGTGAAAGGCCAGTCGGGCGGCCGATTTCCGCCCTATGCCGGGTAATCGTGCCAGCATGGCAACCAGTTTCTCAACGGATTCGGACGATGTATACATGTTTGATTAGAACGGAAGATTCAGGCCCGGGATCTTCAGGCCGCCGGTGAGCCCGGACATCTGTTCCGCCTGCATCTCCTGCACTTTCTGTCGCGTCTGATTCACCGCCGCCATTACCAGGTCCTGAAGCATCGCGACATCGTTTTTGTCGACTACTTCCGGGTCTATCGTAATCGAGATAATATCATTCTTGCCATTGGCCAGGACTTTGACCATGCCGCCGCCGGCGCTTCCTTCAACTGTTTCCTTTTCCAACTGCGCCTGAAGCTCTTCCATTTTGGCCTGCATCTTCTGGATCTGCTTCATCATGTCGCCTAGTCCGCCCATACCCATGGTCTCTCCTTTATCTCGCGATGCGATCTTATTCTACTTTGCGTACGCCGATGATTTCACCATCGACCTTGTCCAATATACTCTTCAGTCGGGGAGAGCGGTCAACCAATTGCTTGGGGTCGACTTTAGCCTGAGCGGCCTGCTCCTTGCCGATTGTCGGATGTTCGTTTTCGGTATCAATATCAAACTTAATTGACAGATTGGCTTTAAAATGATCGCGCAGAGTGCGCGTAATCAAGCTGAGATTTTCCGGCTTGGTTACCAGTTGACGGGAGGCATCCCCGGAGGCATAGAACAGCACCGACACTACATTGTCCTTGACCGACTTGACCTCTCCCATCCGAAGCTGCGATGCCAGCATCGGGCTTGATTGCCGGAACACTGCCAGGAATCCTTCCCAGCCGGCCCGGAGTTGTGGCAGATTGATGCTCTTGCCGGGGTAATCAATCGGTTCGGCAGACACCGGCCGAGTCGTACCTCCGCTACTGGCGGGGGCCGGTGCCGCTTCTCTTAGCGGCTGCCGCCGAAAAAAATCCGGGGTTTCTCCACTCTTGGGTGCTCCGGAATTCGGAGCCGGGGAGAGGGTCGCTCCGGCATCGAGCCGGTCCAAGACTTCCTGAAGCTTAACAGTCGATTCCATCTCAGCCATCTTGACCGCCGAGACTTCAAGCAACAGCCGTTCGTCCAGTCCGCTCTTGAGGTCGGTGTTCATCTCAATGACAATCTGCATCAGTCGAAGCAAGTCCCCAAGCTTGAAGAACTCCGCCTGCTTCTTCAGCTCAACGATCTCCGATGCAATGAACGGCAGCGAGCCGGAAGATTCCGGGTCGGTCTGGATAGCCATCAGTGTCCGGAAGTGATCGAGCAGTTCCTGTATAAAGTCGGCTGCATCCAGCCCGGAATCGAATATTCGTTTGGTCATCCGAAGTGCCTGGCGACGGTCAGCGGCCGCGATGGCGGCGGTGAAGTCCATCAGGAATTGACGATCCACCAGCCCCAGAGCGCTGACGACATCCTGCTCCTCGACTTTGTCGCCGACAAAAGCTATCACCTGGTCTAACAGGGAAAGGGAGTCACGAACTGAGCCGTCCCCCTTACGCGCCACAATCGCCAGTGCCGCCTCGCTGATCTGAATCTTCTCCTGCCGGGAGATATTGCCAAGATGCTTGACCAGATCGTCAAGCGACACCCGCCGGAAGTCATACCGCTGGGTGCGGGAGAGGATAGTCTCAGGCACTTTCAATGGCTCTGTCGTGGCAAAAACAAACATGACGTGCGATGGCGGCTCTTCAAGCGTCTTGAGCAACGCGTCGAATGCCGAGCCGGAGAGCCGATGTACTTCGTCTATTATGTAGATTCGCTTCTTGCCCGATGTCGGCATATAGCGGATATTCTCGCGAAGGGTCCGCATGTCATCGACACCGGTGTTCGATGCGGCGTCGATTTCGAGGACATCGAGCGATGACCCACTGGTGATAGCGAGGCACGATGCGCAGACACCGCAGGGATTCTCGGTCGAACCGGTCTCGCAATTGATGATCTTGGCCAGAATACGGGCCACCGTCGTTTTGCCCGTTCCCCGGGGACCACAGAATAGATAGCCCGAGCCGACCCGGTTGTTTTTCACCGCATTGCGCAGAGTACGGGTTACATGCTCTTGTGCGACAACGTCGTCAAACGTTTGCGGCCTGTATTTTCGGGCTAGTACGACATAATTCATGACCGCCTATTATACCGAAATGTGGGCAGGGATGGAATCATATTTTGTCATTCCTACGTTAACCTATTGAGACGCCGGTCACGTCAATACTTTATAGAATGGACAATTACATTGGTTGAAACGGGACGCTATCGCACGATCTTTCCTCTCCTAATCGCCATTTTCCTCTTTCTGGGATCATCCACCACTCTGTTTGCCCAAACTGGAGGAACCAACCAGTTCGGCAACGACAGGCACTGGACCCGGCGCGGGTATTTCGGCTTCCATATCGGCTTTGTCGGAGTCGGGCAGATTCGAGCAGACACAATCTCCTATGAAACCAAGCCCGGCTTCACCTTTGGCGTGAAGTTCGATGCCCGTCTGAACGGTCCGCTTTATTGGGGTGTGACCGCCGATATCCATCGTTTGCATGTTCTGGACACCGGGCAATATCTGTTCGACCTCGGCCTGAACCTCAGACGATCCTATTTCGTCGAGTCAGCCAGAGTGTCATTCCGACCCGGCATCGGCGTGGGATTCGGCTACCTGGCCAATTTTCGGGAATATGACCCCACCGGCTATCTCCTGCTGAAAGGTGGGCTGGAACTGATCTTCTTTAGCGATGACAAGGTGGCCTACCTGTTCGAACTTCAGGTTATGGGGGCGCCGCTGGGCGGTCGTCCCGGCCAGCAGTTCCGGCTTAACCCCATGATGGTTGGGCGGGTCGGCCTGCTGCTCTAGAGCGTGCGGGGACCGGCAAAATTCCACTTGGCGACATCGGCTGTCTGGCATATACTTGGGGTCGCCCTGAGGGTCAAATGGCCGCTTGGGGAGTTTACCCAAAGTTTGGGGCAGTAGCTCAGTTGGGAGAGCGCAACGTTCGCAACGTTGAGGTCGTCGGTTCGATCCCGATCTGCTCCATTTTGTTTTTGGTGTCTCACGCGAGACAAGATTGAGTGATAGAATAGGCTTGTTAGCTACGGAGCCTTTAATGGCACTTTCTTTCACTTACAGCAAAGTATGGCGATAGTCGCGCAAGCGGTCCAACGGACAACGTCCGCGCTGGCAAGGTCTTGAATCACATTACTGCCATTTACAGCAGTTTGCTTTGAG
Organism: Candidatus Zixiibacteriota bacterium; assembly: GCA_049290195.1. GTDB lineage: Bacteria > Zixibacteria > MSB-5A5 > GN15 > FEB-12 > FEB-12. Next base: position 1,079 of record JBATNE010000087.1, on the reverse strand, counting down.
AGGCGCGCAGCGGACTATCGGATGATATCCGTGCTAGACGGGGAGTTAGCGGTGCCCTGTAACCCGGAATCCGCTCCACCGGGGTTGAATTCCCATCCGCGGGCTTAGCGGTTGGATGGAACCGACAATGATTGAGCGTTGAGGGTCGGGTCCTGTACAGCATAAGCCTTCAAACCCCGCCAGGACCGGAAGGTAGCAACGGTACGAAGTTTCTTTTGTGTGTTGCAGGGTTTCCCGGCCTGAGTCCGATCATTGCACGGCCACCCGACTGCGGTTCAGAGGTGGGTGCACGTAATTTTTCAAGCCCCTCGACCTTGAGGGGCTTGTTCTTTTCCTTTGAACCCGATAGTTTCGGCCTTTCCATTACGACCGGTAGTGTGCCATGACCAAGACTTCTTTCTATCTCTTCCTCGCCGTCCTGTTCTGGGGCTTCTCCTATATCGCAATCAAAGTCTGTCTGACTGAACTGGAACCGGTCGAGATGATCTCCGCACGGCTCCTCATGGCCAGTCCGGTGCTTTATATCATCGCCAAACTCACCGGACGATCAATTTGGGTCAAAGAGAAGCGGCTCAAACTGCTGTTCGCCGCACTGGTCGTCTTTCTGCATTTCTGGGTGATGGCGACCGGGATGGAAGATACATCGGCTTCCAACACCGCCTGGATTCTAACCACTGCTCCGATCTTTATAGCTCTGCTCTCATGGTTCGCACTCAAGGAACCGTTCACCCTCTGGCAATGGCTCGGACTAGCGATCGCCTGCGCCGGCGTTTTTGCGCTCGTTTCGAACGGCAAGCTTGAGAACCTCGGATGGATCAAATCCAAGGGGGATCTGATCGTGCTCGGCTCCTGTGTCACCTGGGCATTCTATACAGTCGGCATGAGAGACATTACTCGCGCCGTTGATCCACTGGTGACGACCTTCTGGATCTCCACTCTGGCCGGGATAGTGTTTGTGCCGTATACACTCTTTACCACCGGCGTGCACAAGTACATGACGCTGCAAGGCACCACTGTCTTTGCGCTCGTCTTTCTGGGCGTCTTCTGTTTCGCCCTCGCTTTCTGGCTCTGGTCTGAGG
>JBATNE010000086.1:0-1541 GCA_049290195.1 Candidatus Zixiibacteriota bacterium | reverse complement strand
CGCACACGCAGCGCACCCGAACCGATGATGGCCGCGATATCCGCGGTGACAAAGCCGGCCAAGAAGACCGACACCAAGAACGGCAGGGGGCTCAGCTTGAGGTAGATCAGCTGCGTGTCGCCCAGCGACATGTCGATCTCCATGCCGCGCGTGAACGCTGCCGCCGTCAGCGCGCCGATTCCGGCGAAGGCCATCTGACCGAGCGACAACTGCCCGGCCCACCCGGTGAGCACCGTCATCGACAGCGCACAGATCGCGAAGGCCAGGATCGACGCGTAGAGGAGAAGGCGCGAGGGGCGGTCGACGAACAGCGGCACCATGGCGCCGAACACGAGCGGGACGAGCAGGGTGAGGCGGTCGAGGTTGCGCACCCAGAAGATCGTCTTCAGCCGCTCGGGCACGGCCTCGACCTTCGGGGTGAACGCGAACACGGCGTCGCCGGGCGAACGTTCGCGTGACAAAACACCCACCGCGACGAGTACCACCACGAGCAGGAGCATGTCGATGAGGCCCGGGTCGGCGATGAAGTTGAACTTGAACACCGCTTCGACGAGCCCGATGCCGACACCGGCGATGAGTGCCGTGCGGAACGATGTGAAGCGGGCGATCAGAGCGGCGACGAGGGCCCGCAGAAGCGACGTCGGCCCGATCGACGACAGGCTGGCCGACGAACCGTTCAGGCCGCCGAGCAGGACCATCGAGATCGTCCCCACCAACCCGCCAAGGCTCCACACGATGGTGGAGAGCGACTTCGGGTTGATCCCATGCATACGAGCGAGGTCGGGGTTGCCCGCCGCCGCGCGTACCGTGCGTCCCAGCAGGGTGCGGTTGAGGAACCACGTGAGCGCCAGAGCGACCAGCGGCACCGCCACCAGCACCAGCAACTGCGGACCCTTGAGGCGCATGTCGCCGATGTTCCAGATCTTGCCGATCGCCATCGGGTACGAGTGGCGCGGCTGCTCGTTTTCGGGCAGCGCAGTGAGGATCGCGAGCGACAGTTGGCTGACGCCGATGGTGGCCACGAGCAGGATCACCCGCGGCGCCCGGAACAATCGGCGCACGACGGTGAGCTCGATGATGGCACCCCACAACGTCCCGACCACGAGGCCGACCAGCACCGACAACCAGAACGGCACGCCGTAGTTGAGGTTGCAGATGACGACGAGGCCGGATCCGAACAGGCCGATGTTGCCGACCGCGAAGTTGATCACCTTCGTGGAGCGGTAGATGAGCACGATCGACAGCGCGAACAGGCCGTACACCATGCCCTGCACCACGCCGTTGAGGACGATCTGGCCGGTGATCCATGTTGCGAGCATCAGCCGCCCTCCGCCCCGAGGAAGACGGCCCTGGCCAGGTCGTCGCGCTCCACAAGTTCCTTCATCGCTCCCTCGAAGCGCACGTGGCCCTTCTCGAGGAATACAGCGCGGTCGGCGATCGACATGGCGACGTTGAGCGACTGCTCGACGACGATGATCGTCAGCCCACGCTCCTTCAACTCGCGCACGATGCCCACGACACGCTCGACCATGATCGGCGCC
>JBATNE010000085.1:0-17600 GCA_049290195.1 Candidatus Zixiibacteriota bacterium | reverse complement strand
CTATTGACCCGGTGCCCACAAATGAAGGGCAGAGCACATTGACTGGTGTTGTGATTCAATTCTAGTTCAATCGCTCCTTAATGGCTGGTTGATGTCTCTGCCCGATTAAATGAAGTGTGTGACTGAGCCTTGCGAATCGGTCACACTCAACGGGCCCGGTGGTCTACCGCTCAGATCGCCGGGCCCGTCATTATCTCCACCTACTCTCAATTGACTTTGTGCAGTTGACTTTGTTCATTCCAAGGAGGAGGATTCACTATGTATGCTTCAATTGACAATAAGACAGACTCTGACGATTCAACTGTAATATGGCGCTACATGGATTTCGCAAAATTCTTCGAATTGATTTCCACCAGTACGCTGTTCTTCGCAAGACTGACTGCATTGAGGGATGATCTTTGGGAGGGCAGACTCACTTCAATGAATCTGAGCTCAACTTGGCAGGAAAAGATGGCGCAATTGCTTTTTGATAGCCTGCCTCCTTCAAGTCACAGGCAATTTACTCTGAAGGACTACACATCCCTTCTTAAAGGAACTGTGGATATTCTGAATAGAGGTGATCACGTCCGACACACACTTGCGGTAAGCTGCTGGAGCCTCTGTGATGACGAATCTGATTCCTTTTGGAAAATATATCCCGGATCAAAGAATGGTCTTGCGATTCGCACGACTATAGGAGCCCTTAAACAGTCTGTTGACCACCAAATGAGAACAGTCCAGTGTGGCAAGGTCACATACAAAGATTATACCAATGATGCAATCATGCCAGTTACACCAGAGAATTTGACCGTCCACAAGAGGAAGTGCTTTGAATATGAACGTGAATATCGTGGAATAGTTTGGGAGGGTGAAACTAATAAGAAGATGGTATCACCCATGAAGTTCACTAACGACGCTGGTGATAAAGTCCCGGTTGTTCTCCAAGACCTGATTGGCACTTTGTTCATCTCCCCCTATGCCGACAATTGGTTCCACGAGGTGATCAGTTCAGCAATGAGCAAGTTTGGATTCGCCTTTCCTATTGAGCCAAGCAAAGTGCTCAAGTCACCTGACAATTCCAAAAGTGATGTTACGTTTCGAACACAATGAAGTATGCAATCTGGAGGGAGTACAGGATGAAAAAGTCGTCAATCGAAGCGAATGCCTCCTATTTGAAGGCAGTCGAATTGGCTACTGCATTTCAACCAAAAGCAGATGTTGACTACAGGTGGGTATATGACTATTCACTGTCGATTCTCAAGGAAATGCGCTCTGCTGTCTTGAATCTTGAATCGAAAGCTCACAAGATCATTGAGCTACTTGCTCCGCTGATCGGGCTCACGATTTCTGCATCAGCAATTTTGATTGGCAAGAAGATTGGCTTGAATGGCGCAACGAAGATCACAATCCTGCTGTCTCTAGCAGCATTGGGTGTTGCTGTGATCCTTGCATTCTTATCTCTGCTACCCAAAAGCTGGACATATGGCCCTGACATCAGAACAACTGTTGACATGGCCCCACGTTATCCCAAGGATACCTCAAAGGCACTAGGCCACCAGTCGATGGTCATAGCAACATCAGTCCAATGGCTTCTCATCTTGATGGACGAAAAAGGAAAATTTCTTAGAGCCAGCTATTGGTCCTTATTCGTGGCATTGCTGTTTGCAGCATCTTCCGTGGTCTGTGTGTTAGGAACTCTCTGAGTAGTTCCGTCAAGGCCATTGGTGTAAATGCCCTGAACGATTTCTATCTTGGGGGCAGTACTTCCACCGGAACCAGAGTCAGAAGCTGATCCGGTCTTGTCATTTTCTTCAGTCATTTGATCCTCAGTCTCTCCAAGTGATTTGCGGAGTGATACGGTGCCAGTTGACAATTGTCAATCACATTCTCTCGTGATCCGCAGTAGCATCACTCTGGCCCCTATTTCTTTGACTATACAAACCTATATTCGCCATAGTTTATGGTGCTCAAAGTGTTGAAGTGATAGTCATTGGGTTGACAGGTCTCTTCCAAAAACTTGTAGAATTCAGATTCACAGTACTTGAACTGTTCTATCATTTCCTGATGATGCTCTCGTGCAATCACAAAAGACGAGTCGTTAAGGATGTTAGGTAGAGTGTTCACGAAGAGCAGCCTTGTTGGGTCGGGAGAATTTGACACTCTCTGTTTCAGAGTATGAAGCAGATCATGGTAGGAAGTCCGATACTGGCTGATGTTGATATACATCCGCAAGATTGTGGCAGAGACTTTGGGATGACTTGAGGCCGACAGGAAAGCCATAGGCAATCCATGCACAAGTTCTATCTCCACAGTGGCAACTTGGTTTGCGCTATACACCTGACTAGACTGGTAAGCCATCCGATCAAGAGCCTGCCACATTTCCACCATGATGGCTCCCCACACAGCAGCATACACTCTGTCTGCTTTCCTTTGATCGTCCTGTCTGTTCTGCTTGCGAATTTTGAACTGAGCACCAACGGTGAATGCAGCAGCAAGGATTGCAGTTCCCAATCCAGATAGTGCTATCTCCCAGACATGAGTGCTTCTGCTGTATGCCACTGCCGTGCGCAGCGAATCAACCGTGTGCGCCATTTGTGCCAGTGAATCTCGCATGATTTCTAGTCTCCTTCTATTTCCCCACTGAAATCAAGCAAGATTCTCTACCCCTGTCAAGCGTTCAGCTTAGACAGGCACCTTTAACAACTCAACGGAGAAATCTATGAAGACTTGCACCCGGTGCCGAGAGCTGAAGTCAGCCACTGACTTCAGCCGAGACATTCGCTCTCGTGACGGCTTATCAAGCCACTGCAAGCAGTGCCGCAATCTGTGGGTGCTGAACTATCGCAAGACACGCAAGGCAACTGATCCAGCGTACAAGAGATTGGTCAACTTAAGGATCAGTGTGAGCAGCAAATTAAGAGCACAATGGCTTAGAAGCTGGGTGCTTGCCATGGTGTCTGATGCAAGGCTTGAGTGTGCTGCCTGTGGTACGACCGATGACCTTCAGATAGACCACATCCATGAGGACGGTCACATACACCGGTCATCACTCGGTATGTGCCGCTCTGGTGGTAACGGGTACACCAGTCAGAGCAGGTATTACAAGTCGATGCTTGAGACTGGGTGCAAGGGGCTACAGTGTCTTTGTGGCAAGTGCAACGTGATCAAGAGTCAGATTCACCACTTGTCTCATCAGTCGATCACACCCAGAGTGAGTCAGTTGCAGCAAGGACAGCCCATGCAGCAGTGATCGGGCCGGAGCAACAACTATTTCCTCTTGACCCATCATCACCGTTGGCCTACCGTTCTGGGGTAGTTCTGCCAAACCATGGAGATGACAATGGACGTTCCACCTGTCTTGTACAAGTATCGGTCTTGGGGATGCCAGCACAGTAAGGATGCTCTTCGATCTCGCACAATACGCTTCACCAATCCACTTGAGTTCAATGATCCATTCGATGGCAGGCTACCCAATGACTATCGCAATCTGCCAGTCGATGAGATGGTAGCTCGTGTGTTAGCGGATGAACAGTTCTTTGACAGGGTTCAAGCCGATTTGCGCAGTCAAGGGGTGACCATTTCAAACGATCAGATTGTCAAGATGATGAGAGATGAGGATGTGATTGAGATCACTCGTACACGTAACAACGGTAATTTTGATGAGCAGTTGGCCATTGAGCGAAATAGTACGATTGGCATCTTTCCAGTGACACCCGTCAATGACAGCGTTCTAATGTGGTCACACTATGCTGACAGTCACAAGGGTTTCTGCATAGGCTACTCGATGCCGGGCCTGATTGATGAGTTTGACAGGCTTGAAGCAGAAGAAAGCACATTCATCAGCCATTTCAGGGTTAGGTACGTGCCTGATCTTCCCGTGCTTGACGTGACTGACCATAGTGACCCAAATTGGCTGTGGCGTCAATTCATTACCAAAGCTGATTATTGGAGCTATGAGACAGAGCACAGATTCCTGTTGCCCGGCAAGACCAATACCCTGATCACTCTACCACCACAGGTGATCACTGAGATAGTCTTTGGTGCCTTAATGACCATTCCACATCAGGAGGAAATCAGAAGCCTGCTCCGTGAAGCTGGTGTAACTCCTCGGTATTACGCTGCCAAGATGAGCAAGGGTCGCTATCGGTTGAACATCATCGCTTTCGATCAGTGATCGATTTAAGTTATCGCCTCATCAGCCAATTTCTTGCTTGGTCGGGGATTGCAATCCCGAATCGAATTCACTAAACTGGGGCATTGATCGGTAATGTACGGGAGGTCTCATGGACAAACGATATACAGTATTTGTAAGCTCGACTTATGAGGACTTGAAAGAGGAACGACATCACGTCATTCAAGCCCTGCTGAGAATCAAGTGTATCCCCGTCAGCATGGAGTACTTTCCAGCAAAGTCAGCTTCAGCGTGGGAGGCAATAACAAAGTTCATCGATGAGTGCGACTACTTCGTAATGATTTCTGCTGGCGTCTATGGCACATTGAAAGACCACCTGATTAGTTTCACTGAGGCCGAATACAATTACGCCTTGAGTGCAAGTATTCCAGCAATGGCCTTTCTGTATCGTGACATTTCGCACCTTCCGACCGATAAGGTCGAAAGGGAGCAAGTTTCAAAGTCCAGACTTCAATCTTTCCACAATCGCTGCAAGAGCCACGCCTTGTGCCAAATGTGGAGTACACCGCAAGAGCTCGCCCTTAATGTCGTACAGAGCATACACGATGCTCAGTTGGACAATCCACGCTGCGGATGGATTCGTGCAAATACGCAAATTACTTCAACAACCAATTCTGCCTTCAACGTTGAACGAAGGACCCCTGTCAATCAACGTGATGCCAAAACAGATGAATTTGATTTCTCGGAGCTCGATAAACTCCAATTCGCGGTCCGATGTAGGGGAAGTTACTCTGAAACGGACAAAAAGAAGAATGTAGCCCATACGCATAAGGAAATAGATGAAGTAACGAGAATTCCCGTGGCTGTATTATTTAGGAGGCTTGCTTCCAACATACTATTCAAGGTTCAACACGATACAGAACTCGAAAACACTGTTTGGAATGTTGTAAGGACATTTCTCATTGAAAGAGAGCAACCGGAAAGACCGGAAACAAATGACATTTACAACTTCTCCGCAGAGCGCTTTGACCTTCAGTCAATCGTCTTGCAAATGTACTATGCGGGATTAATCGCAAGAGTGGGGCCAATTGAAGCGAATTACCAGAGCCAATGGAGGTTGAGCACTCACGGTGAGGATTTCTTGCGTTTCCTTCAACTCAGAGAGTTGTCGAATGAGCCAAAGCCAACTAAAGGAGTGTGAAAGAGTCTCTCAGATTCTCATGCCCGTGGTCGGCGAATGCTTGACATACTCCTTCTTAACGTCAGTCTCATTCATCCACAGGTACTGCTGAGTGACAGCCAACGTGCTGTGACCCAGTGCCTGCTGTAAGACAGCCAATGACATGCCAGACCGGGCTGCTTGTGTGGCTCCGCTGTGTCTGGCCAAGTGTGGGTGTAAATGCAGTCCGATCTTCTTTGCCTGATCAGCGAAGATGTGATGCACTCTCCTGTAGCTGATCCTGCTCCCCCACTTCGTAACAAACAACAACTCCCCCTGTATCCCCTTGCGAAATCTCACCAGATACGTGTGCAGTGCTTTGGCCGTCATCGGGCTGAAGGCTACATACCGTTCTCTCCCCTTACAAAACACTTTCACCATTCCACTCTGTAGATCAAGATCATCAACCTTGATCGAACTCAGTTCACTGACTCGCACCATAGCATCGAATGCCAGCAGAACCATTGTGAAGTTGCGGCAACCGTCATAGGTCTTGCGATCAAACTGTGCCAGCACACGGCTCATGTCATCGGGTGTCAATACTTCCTTGACCATCTTAGGCTGTTTGAGTTTTCGGATGTCAGCCATGGGATCAATCGTGATAAAGCTCTCGGACAGCAGAACACGGAAGAAGGTTCTGAATGCAGCGATCCTACCGTTGATCGTGGCCACGGACACCTTACCGATCAGGCCGGTTACATACCGTTGTAGATCAAGCTTGGTGAGGGTGTGAAGGTCTTTCTGTTGCTCTGATGCCCAGCGCATGATGTATGCGAGTCGTTCACCGTAGCACTTCAGTGTGGCCGTGGTACAGTTCTTCAGCTGACAGGCAAAGAGAAACGATTCCAGCGGCTCTGGATTCAGCTTCAAGGATCGTGCCAGCTGGGGTAGATCATGGAGAGTGATTTTGGACATGGACAGCTGCCTTTCTGACGATAAATCAGGCATTTCGGGTTGCTATCTCGGACCAACCAAGGGCTCTGAAGGCTTTGTGAGAGAATAAGTTGAAGGGAATATTGGAGTGGTGATTTGAGTGAAATCAGTAGGACAGCTATTTAGCAGGCAGCTGCCTTCAGCCACTCGGCCACCTCTCCGGATCGGACGCGAAATTGTAGGCGGGGAATATATTGGATAGCCCCTTGGGACTCAAGCGGTTTTTGGACCGCCAAAACCGGCCTCAGTGGCCGCGAAAATCGGAGATGAGGATCTGGCTCCCCTCCATCGTGACCTGGCACTTGCGGACTTCTTCCATGATCTCCCGGTAAATCAGGCCGAAATGCGCCTGCACCCCGGGATAGAGAATCTCGTCCGCCACGATCCGGGCGTCCTTGTACTCTTTGAGCTTCTCTTCGATCTCGGTACGAGTTCGTTGAAGGGATTCGAGATTCTGGGGAATCTCCTTCTGAAATGCCTGGAGCTTGTCAAGCGCCGCCTTCTTCTCAGGCGTCAGCTTGCCGTCCATCTGAAGTCGATAGAGCCCGTAAAGGGCTTCTTTGATCCGGGTAAAGTCGCCGTTGAGACGCTGGATCTCCTTACCGGCCTCAAAATACTGCTTCATGAGATCCGCGTTGTAGGCAACGAGCAGTGACGTATGGGTACCGGCATCGGAACCGAGAACGCAGGCGCGGATTTCTTTCGACGCTCTGATCTCGCCGCCGACAATCTTGCCGTTCTTGCCTTTGACCACGACATTGCCGGCTGCCGTCACGTTGCAGTTGATCATCTCGCCGCCCGCGGTGATATCACCGCCCGCCGTGAGCTTCTGCCCTTCGGCGAACTTGATCGTAATATTGCCGTCGGCGTGCATAACGCCCGTGCCGTTGCCGAAAAAGCCGCCCTTGACCATGATATTGCCATGGGCGGTCACTGTGCCGTCTTCGACATTGCCGTTGACTTCGATATCGCCGTCCGCCTTGACGCTGAACCCGGCCTTGATATCGCCTGCAACTTTGAGGGAGCCGCGGCAGTCGAGATTGCCGACGTTGAAATCCACGTCGGTGGAGATAGTCATGACATCCTTGACTGAGACCTCCCCGGCGCGATACACTATCACACCGTTGGTCGCGGCCAATAGCGTGAGGCCGTCATCTGACACCTTGGTGTTGGCTCCGACTTTGAACGGTGTGTCCTTGCCGGGTGTCGGTTGAATCTGCTTCCCGGTGACGGTGACACCAGGTTCACCTTGTGTGGCCGGGACTTTGGATGCCAGAAGCTGCCCTTCCTGGGCGTTCTGGATGAAACTGATATCCTTGTAATCGATACGGCCGTCTTTGTCTTCCTTGGGAGAGTGGTTGTTCTCGGTGTCGAACGCGTAGGTAAAACTCGCGTTCTCTCCCTTTTTGGGAGGCTCTCCCTTGGCCACGATTACCGGCGTGTTGTACTGCTTGGCGGAAAGGCAATTGTCGATCGCCGATTCGATAATGCCGTACGTCACATTGACCCGGGCAAGTTCAGCCATCACCTCGTCCTTGGTCTGAGGACCTTCTCCGGCCGATGGTGCCGGGAGGACGACAATGGCGGTCATCTCATCCTTGGGAAGATTGACCTTTACTCGCTGAGTGGTGCCGGCATGTGCCGTATCGGTCGCCACGGTCATGCCTCCTCAGGTAATTCGGACGCCCTGGCGGCTGACATGATACGCCAGTAGGCCCGTTCCACTACGAGAGAAATCTCATAGCTCTTGAACGGCTTGGTAACGTATTCATCGGCGCCAAGAAGGAGCGCATCCTTGACCGTAAACGTATCACCGTAAGCGGTCATCATGATAACGCCAATTGCCGGATATGCAGATTTGACCGCCTTGAGCAGTTCGAATCCGTTCAGCCTTGGCATCTTGATATCGGAGATGATAATGTGGACTGGCGTGGTGGCCAGAAGATCAAGCGCCGCCTGACCGTCCTCGGCCGACACGATCGTGTAGCCATCGCGCGTGAGAATCTTGGTCAGAAGGACCCGCATCATCTCTTCATCGTCGACAACCAGTATGGTAATAGCGCTTTTCATTCGTGTTACCTGGATCCAATTCGGATCGGCAGGCTCCCCCTGTCGTTTGGGTCAGTGCAACTGTACACTACATGTTTCCTGATTCGCGGGTTAAGATCGTCACGATCTCAACCAGAAAATCTTCGAGCATCACCGGTTTATAGACAACACGGCATGCTCCCTTGACGCCGGCTTCGCGGATAAGCTTCTCGGTGGCGTTGCCGGTGACAATAATGACCGGAACCTGGGGCGATACTTCCTTGATCGCCGTCAGTGCTTCGAGCCCGGACACATCGGGCATGATCAGATCCATGGTGATCAGGTCGTACTTCTTGGAAGAGACCTTGTCAACCGCGTCCTTGCCCCCTTGTGCCAGATCAATCTGAAAGGCGTTGGTCAGTGCGCAATAGTCGCGGAACACTTCCCGGACGTACCGCTCATCATCGACAATGAGAATCTCAAATGGTCGTCCACGCTTCTGAGCGATTTCGGCAAGCTTGTCAACAGCCACTGACTGCATAGGTTACCTTTTCTTTCCTGTTAGGAATGGGATTACGGGCCTCGCCGATCTGGCGTCGAACCCGGAACCCTTACTCGTAATATCGGCTGACCGTCCAAATTCTGAACACTGGTCTAAGACCGACGAATCTCCTTGGCGTCGCGAAGTGAGCCGAGAATAGTCTCACATTGCCCCAGGATGCCCCGGAGCCGGACTTCCATACTGTCCTGTTCCATCTGGCCGGACGGTACATCGTAAATCATACGTTCCATATTCCGTGCGGCATTCAGAATGAGGGTCATTTCCTGGACGACTTTGACCGTTCCGTTGACCAGTTTAACGAACTCCGGCTCCATCTTGTTGATAGCTTCGGTTCTCGCAGCGGCTTTGACCTTGGCAAGATAGATCGCCAGATTGAGCGCCAAGGTCTTGACCTCGTCGCTCAGGAAGTCGACTTGTTCGACCAGTTCCAGGTCCTGCTGGTGTTCGGCTTTCGCAACATCTATCATCGAGACTCTACACTTCCTGCTAAAGTTTTGTCTGACCCTTCGTAGTCGCCGGAATGAAATTGGTCAAACTCACGGAGCTGAGCTCCGGCTTCACGTATACGCAGCGCTGCCTCCTGCATCCGCCGGAGGCGGTACAGGAATTTCTGGTTTCGGACCGAATCGTCCACCAGCAGGCATTGCAAATTTCCTACCACGACGGCCAGTTGATCATTGATCTCATGATTCAGCCCCATGGCCAGTTCGACCATTGAAGCGATCTTGTCGTTGTTGTCCGGCAGGGTTGGTGCCTTGTCCGGCCGGTTCTGCATAGCGTGCACTTTGGCCTGGGCATGTGCCAGTTGCTGACGATAACTGTACCGCTCCATCAGAAAGGCCAGAAGATCTCCTATCTGCTTGAGCGTCTCAAGAGCCTCGTCAGTCAGTGCGTTGGGCGCATTGAATCCTAGAGTCAGCGCACCAATCGGAGTATCCGATACCGGGATCGGCAGCGAAAGGAAAGTCCCAAAGTCTCTCTGGGGATCAAACATGCGGGAGCGGGACCGGTCGCGAAGAAAGACTATGTTCCCGCTGGCGGTTGACCACGCAGACAGGCCGTGCCCCTGTCCCACCTCAACAAAGTCCAGTACTTCGGCCGGCCTGCCGACTGAAGCCACTGGTTCGAGCCGGCTATTGATCCGGTCGACCAACGACAGAGTCGCGGCATCGAACTTAAACGTCCCCTGTAAGAGCTTGAGCACATCTTCGACCAACGCCTGATCAGGGATACGCTGACGGTTCAGCGTGAGGAGATCAGACACCAGCCCCAGGGGGCGTGCGGCTGGCTTGGCTTTACTTCTTTTCGATGGGACGCGAGACGTATTCACGATCCTGTTTTCCTATCTGGCCCGCGATGGAACCGAGAAGATGCTGGGCAAGCAAGTCCTCTAGTTGTCCGAAAAATGTCATTTTGTCGGTTGGGTTCATGTTAATGTCCGGGTCGTCGACGTTGTCATCCATCGTCGCCTGAATGACCCGTTTGCCGTTCAATTCCAGGTGGAATGGCTCGGCCTTGATGAGTTTGCCGTGTATCGGGTCTACCAGGCGCCACTCCCCTTCAATCACTCCGATCACTTCCCACTTGTGGAAGATCAGCGGAACGCTGAAGGTCTTGCGCCGCTCGTATCGCTCAGACGCCACCCGAATGTAGAGAACATATTGACCCTGCCTTGCGCGTCCCTCGGAGATAAGGCGATCAAGATCGAGTGAAGCTGCTCGGCTCACTGCTTTCGATGGGTCGCATGGAGGCATCGGAGATACGCGAACGCGTCCATCTCTCGTCAACTGCTCAGTCAGCTTGTCGAGCAGGCGGGAGTCGCTCCAGGCCGGACCGGTTTGTTCCAGTGCGATGAGAACCAGATTCGGCTGCGCTGCGACACGGCTTGCCGGCAAGAATCCGGTGAGCACGAGAAACAAACACACCATGGCAGATCGATACATCTCTACCTGCCTTCGCTTAGTTTTTCTTTGCGGACGTACTTGTTCAGGACTGTCCTAACCTGCTCGTTGAAACCGGTCAATTCGTCCGAAAGAAGCTCCATTTCGCCTTCGCTAAATAGATCCACAAGGGATTCACGCGTGATGAACTCTATACCGATCAGAAATGAACCTTCGTCACGCTCTGCGCGCTTCACAAGCCCCAGTACATTGTCGAGACTCTCGACGTCCTGCAAGGTGAAGTGCATGGCGACAACATCTCCTTCGTTCACCGGCTGGCTCACTTCGACCAGCACGCCGCCACCGGAGATATTGAGAATGAGGCCGTCGATAGCTCTCCGATCACCGCCCGGCCAGTAGTTGCCGGCGATATCCTTGATTTTTCGGAGATCCATAGGCGAAGAGATTTCCAGTCGGATGTAGCGGCGCTGCTCGTCCTTTTCCATCTTGAACGGCTTCGCAACTTTGACGGCGACGTCGGCATGGGCAACATCACTGATGAACTTGGTTCTGGACTTGGTAGGCATAATTAACCTCTTACATTCCTTGTTGGGCTTCAGGCATCCATGCCTGGATATGTTTATTCAATCGTTCTCTATCTTGTGCCGAGTAAGCAAGCACCGGGGCAGGAAGTTCTCTGGCCGTCAGGGCCGGAACCAGTGAACGGGCTGCCTCTTTCACGACAAATTCAATACCGGTGTGAAATCTCCCGGTGTCGGCGGCATAGTTATGGCGTACTTGCCCCAGTATGAGAGTGGGAAACATCTCTGTCTGCAGGTCGATATTGATCAGCAGGTACACTTCCTTTTCGAGACGGCTGGGGATGTCCAGAAGCGCACCGCCGCTGGAAAAATTGATCGTCTCGGTCTCGATCCATCGAAGGTGCGGAAGTGACTTCTTAACGAAAGTAGACATCGGAAAAGGAGCCAGTTTCACCGGCTTGACAATCGGGACACGGACGTGACGTCGTTGAGACAACGGGGTCACTTTTTCCTCCATCACGAAGAAGCAGCGGCCGCCCGCGGTCCGTTTGAGCGATGCTCTCACCGAGACTGCCTGTCCCCTGTATCTGAATTTGATAATAACCCGCTGGTTGTTCACCAGATTGTCCAGGTCGGTCCTGCGATTCTGGCCATCGAGGTGAATCTGACGGTCATGTACAGACACCACTCGTCCCTTCAGTTCCCGACCGGGTGTCTGCTCCGGATATAGGGAGATGTCTCTTCCCACCAGACCAGAGAGGTCAAGGAGCTGTCCGTCGAAACTAGTCGGCGGCAGTTCGAGTTGATTGGGAGAATCCTTCACAAGAGCCCTTTCTGGCGCAGGTTTACCTGAAGCTGGAAGACGTGTGTGGCCAGTCGATTCTGTGCATTTCGGTCGAACTTCTGAATGTCGTCCGGGAGGGCCGCCAGCTGGTAGGCTGTAAATGACCGGGAGAGATTGTCAGCGAGTTGGAATTCCACTCCACAAAAGAAGTCGTCCCCTTTTTGGTAGCACCGACGTACCAGCGCAGTCACCAGGGGAGCCAGGCCGATTTCCCGGAAGTAGTCCATTTGCAAAAGCAGTGGCGTGCCTGGAGCCAGCCGGTCGGCAACTTTGAACTGCATACCGCCGCCGCTCAGGTCAATCGTCTGGGTGCTCTTCCACGTGAGGTTGTCGTCGTAACTCTGCCACTCTCCCAGAGGCATGATGACGGCATAGGCCATCTTCTTCAAGGTATCCACACGTACAAACATCCGGCGTTGCACGCGCTCAAATCGATTGGGTGGGGTCAATAGGTATTCCGTGGAGGTCCGCGCCATCATGCGATGGATGCGTGAAGAGAACTGATAGATGGCGTCGTCACGCGTTACCATCACCCTCACATCAATGTCCTCGCGGAGCAGAATGCTACCTTCAATAAACTCCGGTTCAGTAATGACGATGCCGCCGTTAATGAAATCCTGAATGCGCGCGAGGTACCGCCCGGCGTTGGGGGCATCCCCAACGACGAGCTCAATCTTCTCCCACACCTTGAGGGGTCGAGAGAGCATTGCCGTTGCTGTCAGGTGGGCGGTCACGTCACATCCTCTTAAGCCGGGCGAGCTGCCGCCAGGTTGGAGCGACCCTGTTCGATCGCCAGTTCGAGAATCTTCTTCGCCAGCGCGATTCTGGATTTGTCGTGCCTGTTCTGGTATATGAATTCCTGGCCCGATTTGATCGTGCTGGTGAAGTACTGCTTGGCCTCGTCATAATCGCCGATACGACGCGACAACTCAGCGATCAGATATGAAGCTTGTATCTGCTGGTTGCCCGGGGCAATGTCTCGCCCATTGGCGAAAGCTTCCTTGTAGTAGAAGACGGCTCGTTCCAGGGCCTCACGCTCGTTCGTGGCTATGCCATTCCACTGACGCTTCAAGTCCTGCAGGAAATCCTGGAAACTGGGGAATCGACCAAAGCCGCGACTCGTGCCGCTCACTTCGGAACCGATCATCCCCTGACGGCACTCGGCTACCAGTGCATTGAGAGCACTGAGCCGCTCCTGACCGGACGTAACCTGACTGTGAGCGTCGGTGATGACTTCAGAAAAGCGATCGCGATACGCCAGCAACTGCGACTTCTGTTCGGCCGAAAGCTCCGGAGCATTCGTACTGATGTCAGCCTTGGCGGCGAGTTGCTTGATGCTCTCCACTGCCGATCGCAGAGACTGCATGCACTTGGTATATTCCTCTTCGACATCGTATACTGTGGTGTTCAACAGGAGCCGATTCGGGTCCTCTCCAACTTCGAGATCGCGGAACACCCAGCCGATTCGCAAATAGAACCGACCGACATCGAGGCGACTATAGTGGTCTGCCAGTTGCTCGTCAAAAATAGACAGATGCAACTTGAGTATGGCTGACTCATTCGGTATTCGACTGACGTCAACATGCCCCCCGAGTGTCTTGATGACTGACTCAGCCTGAGAAAGCTGGTCGAGGTGTTTGGGCTTTACGGTCTTGAGGCGATACGTCTTGAAATTGACGTCGTCCTTCCAGTCCCTGAAATTGTTGGTGAGTTCTCGAGTGTAGTAGCAGTTACTGCAAGTCGCCGTAAAGAACACCAGCGGATTGTACCCCTGATAGCGGGGAAAGCGCCATTTGACATTGGTTGGGCAGAAGTCGGTATCACGCCCTTCCTCGGCGTAAGCGCCAACGCGGATAGTCTCAAATTCGTTGATGGTCTTGCAGATCGGGCATTCTACCCGGTAGAGCAAGAAGGGGCTGTCGTTTGCCATGTTTATCTCCAGTTTCCGGTATCTCTATTCGATGGCCAGTAGAGCCAGTTCTCCGTCAGTGATCGGCAGCAGGTCCCTTACCTGCTGCTGTGAGCGACCGTCTTTCAGCATTTCGCGGGCAAGGCGAATTACTTCGCCGCGGTTGCGACGATACTGATCGAGGCGCTGATTATCTTTTGCTTCAGACACAGGTTCGGATTTCACGGGTGCGCCGCGAAGATCGACATACTGCAGCGACTGTCTCTCGCGAACGGCGGTGCCGATGGATTCCGCTACTGCCGTGCGCTGTGGGTACTGAATCGGATTCTCAGCCGCCTTTTCCGAGCTGTTTCGGGTAAACAGTGAATAGAGCACCATCCATAGGGCTCCTGCCGCAAGGTAGCCGGCAACACTGAGACCGATTTCAATCAAGGCGTTTTGTGAAAATTCCATTTCTCACGTGTCCCTTCGTTCAAGCTTTCAGATCAAGATGGCTGCCATCGACGGGGACTTCGGGTGGCACCACTTTGCGTGGGGCGTCGCCCGGTGGATCCGATGGAATCCACTCGTCTTTATCCCGGTCCCGCTGTTCTGAGCTTTCACCGCCCAGGGCAACCGAATCCTGATCTGAACTCTTGCCGTTTTCATCTTCTTCTTTCAGAGTCTCTTCGAGTAAGTCGGCGAATGCGCGCTCCTTGTCCTTTTCCGAGTGCTGCATGGGTTTCACCACGCCGGTGCCCGGATACGGCAGGGATCTTTCGATTGAGTTGATAGGGTTGTCTATCACACACACCTCCAGACCGCTCGCGCGGGCTTCTTAAGCCGTCAAAGCGAATTTCTCCCGAACCATGTTGCGCAATTTCATGACCGCACGAGTGTGAATCTGAGAGACGCGCGATTCGGATATCGTCATCACTTCGCCGATTTCCTTGAGCGTCAGTTCTTCGTAGTAGTACAGTGCGATCACCAGCTTTTCCTGTTCGGTCAGACGGTCCATCGCAACCACCAGGAACGAGCGCAATTCGCCCTTTTCGATTTCGCCCAGAATGCTCAGGGCTGCCGCATCGCGGATCGTCTCCACACGCGGAACCTGGCGATTGTCATCTTCACGGTAAATCACCTCATCCAGGGATAGGATGTTGGTGCTGGAAACATCATCGATAGCCAAGTGAAGTTCCTCCTCAGTTATTTTCAGGTGCTTGGCCAGTTCCGTCTTTTCCGGCGGACGGCCGAGCTGATTTTCCAATGCGGTCAAGGCGCGATCGATTTCGCGGGACTTGGCGCGCGTGGAACGCGGTACCCAGTCCAGGGCGCGAAGTTCATCGAGGATGGCGCCACGGATTCTCGGCACGGCATACGTCTCAAACTTGACGCCACGGCTCGGGTCAAAATTGCCGAACGCCTCGATCAACCCGATAACACCGGTGTTGACAAGGTCAGACAATTCCACCGAACGCGGGAAACCCATCGCCATGCGGGCAGCAACCGTGCGAACCAACGGCAAATACTTGTTCAGCAGCTTTTGGCGTGCATCGTCGGATTTGTTCTTCTGAAAGCGCGACCAATCACGAGCAGTGACTTCCCATTTCTTTACTTTCTTTTCCGGTTCAGCCACGACAGAAATCCGGACTGCCGTAACAGTCTCCTTTTTCGGCTTTCTTCCGCGCTTCGCAGGCGCCCGCTTAACTGTTGTAACCATATGGGTGTTATCCTCTTGTATCGGCTGTTGCGGAGCTTTTATTTATCGTGCTATTAATGTCGATCCGACCCGCTGGGCGGCCCGGTAACAGGTTGGTGGCCAAGGTGTTAGCTATTTCTTCAAATTGCGAGTTAACCGCCTGGCTGCCATCGACCTGCGAGAGTACTGTCTGTGAGGCTATCGCTCGCCGTACCGATTCATGCTCAGAGATCGATCCCAGCAACTGCGGTGACTGGCCCAGAAACTTCTCGGACAGTTCGGCAAAGCGATTTTCGATGTACTGAATTTCTTCTTCAGAGCGGGTTCTGTTAATGACCAGCGCGGCGCTGATGCCACGGTCCAGTTTCACCAGAAATTTATAAAGAGCGTATGCCCCGGTGAGGGACGTCAATTCCGGGATGGTCACCAGGATATTCAGGTCCGACGCATGCGCGAGAGTCGCGGAGTGATTGGTTCGACCGGAACCGTGATCTACAATGATCGCATCGTAAATGCCTTTGCTGTCTGCGCGAAGACGCGATACGAGCGACGCGGAATGAATGCGGTTCTCGCCGCTGAGCTCCAAGTTTCCATCGGATGCCGCCAGGAGATGAAGACTGGATGTGATAGGGGTAACGGATTGAGCAAGGGTATGAGAACCAACTGAATACTCGTGGAATCCAAATTCAGCCGCAGCGTTCGCCAGTATATGCAATGTTCCGGCATTGATATCCGCGTCGACCAGGAGAACTCGGTATCCGTTCATCGAAAGCTGATCAGCAAGATTCAACGCGATGATGGACTTGCCGACGCCTCCCTTTCCGGAAAGCACCGAGATGAGCGCCGGTATATTGGAAGTTGTCAACCGCGAATCAACCACGATTGCCTCCCATGGCGAGTACCTGCTTCACGATCGCATCCACGTCAGGTGCCGCTGCTGTGCCTATACCGGCCGGAGCATTGGTCGTAAACGCCAGTTTGCATGTCTCCCCGGCCGCGGCGAACAGCGATCCCAGGCGATCAGTCAGATCAAGCATGGTCATTGCCGTGTGGGTCGGACTGAGTGCGGATATCTGATTGGAAATGGTCGCGACATCGGCCGAACGGGTCAGCGCAGAAAAAACTGCTACCCGGATGTTCGCCTTCATCGAACCGACCAGATCGATCAATTCGGTCTGACGAGCCTTGTCGGCGGACCAGGCTGGGCTGTCAATAAGGATGATCGCATTGCGATCGATTTCAATTGAAGCAGTCTTGGGTTCGACTGTACGGGCGCCGAGAATGTCGGCATAGCTCTGGAGCTCTTCCATCGCCCCGATTTTCAGACGGTCCAACGTGACCAACGTGACGCGACGCTTCTCCTGGAAGACCAACCGAGCGGCCAGTTTTCCCATCATAGAGGTCTTACCTGCACCGGCCGGTCCGCAGAACAGAATCCGGTCTCCCGGCTTGAAGGCGACCGTTGAGCACACTGAGTCGGTAAGTTTTTGGATCAAGAGCCGGTAAACGGCTGTCTCAAGCTCGGCTCCGGTAGAGCTGCTAAAGAGCGTTTCGGCCAGAAGAGATTCTATCATAGCGGAAGGGAGGTCGGAGTTGCGAAGGACCGCCTGCATATCCCGGCTGACATCGGATGTGGCACTACTGCCTGCAGAAGCTGCAGATGAGCGATTGACCAAACTGGTGATAAGCTGCTCGATTCGATCCAAACGTTTATCGAGCGCAGATGTTGGTGCTGCAGGTGAAGGCGCGGCCGCCTGCTTGGCAACTTGTTCTCGCGTGTTGATGCTTCTAAACGTCGCGGGACGGACTTCAGCAGTTCTCGTAGCGGTGGCCGCAGACGAAACGTTAAGGGCGTTGGTGGCCTGACCATCGAGGCAGGCGGTGATTTCAATGC
>JBATNE010000084.1:0-1552 GCA_049290195.1 Candidatus Zixiibacteriota bacterium | reverse complement strand
GGGGGTGGGCAGGGTCATAGGAGAGATCATAGGTGTCGTCTCCCCCCAGATCGAGAATGAAGGAATAGTCCCCGGAATACGTGTCGTTGCCGGTACCGCCGATTTTCCATCCCTTTTGACGACCGAGATATGACTCCATGGAGACATTCGGCGGGACATAGGCTGGTGTCCCCATAAGTTTGTCTGCGTTGCCGCCGGTGGAATCCAGATATCGCCTGATGTGCTGAATTTCCGGCATCAATTCCCGAAGGCAGTCAATGCTGGCTGCCATGATCGGGTCTTTGTCAAACTTGTAGCCAAAGGTGACGAAGCTGTCGCTCAGCTGTTCCTGCCGCCTTTCCGACGAATCCAGTTGCTCAACAGTACGGGTCTCTTCCAACGAATCAACTTCGAGGAATTCCTTGAATTCATTGCGGAGAAAGCGCTGTTGTTTGGCCGTCAGGAACGCCATGGCTTTGTCGGTGGATCGGGGAATGATGACGTTGACATAGGCATCGGCGCGGGTGAGAACTTCATTGATCCGAAGGTGGCTGTAGAACAGCGTGTATTTCTTCTGCAGCTCATCGGCTGTCGGCTGGTACGGCAGAGATCTCCGAATCTGGTATTCACCTTTGAGTTCCCCAAAGAGGGATGCCGCCAGGACTTCCGGCTGGCGCTTGACATACGCCTTGCGGAGTCGTGCGGCATAGTCTTCCATACCAATCGGATTCTTCATGAGATCGGCGACTATCTTGAGACGGAACGAGTCCGGCTCGGTATAGTCAGATCGATAGGTGATGTCTTCCGACCGGAGATTGAGGTACTCCGTCAGGTTTTTGATCCCCCACATTTCCGGGGAAAGGGAATCGGCCTGTTGCCCGTTCACTTTCGGAGCGAGAAATCCGACGACGGCTATTAGCAGGATACTAATCATGCCGACCGGGCGAAGCTGGGGTCTCAGGTAAGTAAGAGCACCGGGAAAGTTATTCATATCAGTTTGAAAACCGTGCCAATAGGTGAATAGGTTGGCGGTCATTCGCAACGTTTTATGGACGTCAAGCCGATGATACTCCGGCCTACCTACCGGGTCAACAAGAACTAAAAAGGCGCCCCGCGACAGGGCGCCTTTTGATTCGGATTGGCCGACTAAGTTCGAGACTTAGGCGACTACGTCGTTGGTCGTGTTGACCAGGTTGCCGGCTTCGTTAATGGTCCAGACGTCGGCAGTAGCATCGTCGTCAATACCCGGGTTCGGGCAGGTCGCCGTAGCCGTAAAGGTGGTGGCGTTGGCTACGATACCGTAGTCATACATCGCGTTCGCCTGAATGTCCACGCCGATCTGCGGGAAAGTGAACACGGCGCCATGGGCACTGGTCAGACCGTTATCGCCGTAGGTGGTGTTACCCTGACGATAGGTGTGCTGCATGGTGTAAATCTGCTTCAGAATCTGCTTGGCTTCAGACTGTTTCGCCTTGGCGGTAGCTTTCATAAACCGCGGAATGGCCAACGCAGCCAAAATACCTATGATGACCACAACGATCATCAATTCGATGAGGGTGAAACCCTTGCGAGA
>JBATNE010000083.1:0-28705 GCA_049290195.1 Candidatus Zixiibacteriota bacterium | reverse complement strand
TTTCTGTTCTGTGTCGTAGTCAACATTTTTGCTGCGTACATCGCGTGGCATGCGGTGCAGCCGGGGAGTTCCTATTTGAGCGTCTTTCGCTTTGTCGGGTGCGCCACCTTCATGGGGCATTCATTGGCATTCTTTCCGCAGTCGATCTGGTTTGGTCGCAGTTGGGGGACAACGCTCAAGATGGTGTTTGACGGGCTGATTTTTGGACTGATAACTGCCGGCACTTTCGGTTGGCTCTGGCCGAGATGAGAATCAGGTGATTCCAGGAACCGATCACCATGGTCAAATAGGTGCGTCGATGTGGGGCCATACTCTGGCCCCACTTTTTTATCAGCTTTCTAAGTGCCTGGCTTGAGATCAATTACCCCTGTGCCGTTATTGGCACGCACCGCCCCCGACAACTCGTCGGAATCGATTGATTATCAATAAGATACGGGCCAAACACAGGGAATAATGAAATTAGGTGTTGGCGAAAGCGTCATATGTCGATATATTACTTTGAAGTTCAAAGTGCTTTGGATAAAGGAGTAGCATGCAGGATCCAGATCGTCCGGTAGATCAGATAGACCAGATTCACTCAATAATGGAGCGGTCGGCGACATTTGTCTCGTTGTCTGGTCTGTCGGGGATAGCGGCCGGGCTGGTTGGATTGGTCGCGGCCCGATTTTTGTGCCGCGTACTCGATACCGTGTGGCTGACGCCTGAAGTCTGTGGGGCGCTTCGAACAACGCCCGAGCTGGTGTGGTCGGTCGTAACTGTTTTCATGACTTCGTTGGTAGTCGCGCTGGTCCTGGCGTTCTTTTTCACGTGGCGAAAGGCTCAGCGCCAGAAGCAGGCACTGTGGAGCTTAGCATCGCGCCAATTCGGGATACACCTTGCCCTGCCACTTCTGGCGGGCGGTGTCTTCGTGCTGGCCTTGTGGCAGCACGGTACGTTTGAACTCATTTGTCCGTCCATGCTCCTATTCTTTGGTCTGGCCGTTGTTAATGCCGGAAAGTACAGCTTTTCGGAAACATTCATGTTTGGTGTTATCGAACTGCTGCTTGGGGTGGTTGCGGCGTTTTGGGTCGAAGCGGGATTACTCTTGTGGGGAGTCGGTTTCGGGATTGTGACGGCCGGGTACGGTGTGATCATGCATTTGAAATACGAGCGATGAAGCAGATTATAGATCACATAAACAAATGCTTTGAGAACCGCACGAGGCTTGGGATTATGGCCGCCCTGATGGTCAATGAGAGCCTTGACTTCAAGGCGCTCAAGCAGCTGCTGGGTACGACCGACGGGAATCTCTCGAGCAATATGTCGACTCTAGAGGAGCTTGGGTATGTCCGGGTGAAGAAGCGCTTTATCGAGCGGATCGCGAACACGTCGTATTCGGTCACGAAAGAGGGGCGAAGAGCCTTTCACGATCATCTGGCGGCGCTTGAGGCGCTGATCAAAGGGGTTACCCCGGAGCAGACGAAATAGACACACCGTTGACTTTCAGCAGTGAAGGAAAGAAGTATGAGAAGGAAAAACATCATCATCATCGTGGTTGCCACGGCGCTATTGCTGATGGTACCGCTGGTGGCAATGCAGTATACCGAGGAAGTGAAGTGGTCGGTTATCGACTTTGTCGTCGCAGGCATACTCCTGCTTGGTGCCGGACTCACGTATGAATTTGTGGCAAACCGTGGAGGTTCTCTGGCCTACCGGGTTGGCGTCGGCGTGGGGTGTGCCGCCGGGCTGGGTCTCATTTGGGTGAATCTTGCCGTTGGACTGATCGGCAATGAAGACAATCCGGCCAATGCGCTGTATGTCAGTGTGCTGGCAGTTGCACTCATTGGCATTGCCCTGGCGCGATTTGAGCCGCGCAAGATGTCACGGGCAATGTACGCCGCGGCGATCGCCCAGGCGATCGTGCCTGTAATCGCGATGATCATCTGGAAGCCCCCGTTTGCCATCGGCGTGCTGCTGACATTTGGAGCAAATGCGCTGTTCGTTGCGCTCTGGGTGGTCTCGGCATCGCTGTTTCGACACGCCAGCGACGTTGACCCGAAATGGAGCCGATCGATTGGTGTGGAACAATTGCCGAGAAATTGAATCACTATCGACTGAGACAAAAGAGCGGGAGGCCGACAAGATCGACCTCCCGATTTTCATAGTAGGAAAATTGGCTTACGCCAAATCGAAACGATCCAGATTCATCACTTTGGTCCAGGCGGCGACAAAGTCATTTACCATTTTGGATTTGTTGTCGTCACAGGCGTAGACTTCGGAAATCGCACGGAGTTCAGAGTTCGATCCAAACAACAGATCAACCCTCGTACCGGTCCACTTCACTTTGCCGGTTGAGCGCTCGAGACCTTCGTAAACGCCTTCGGTGCCAGACGGGCGCCACTCAATGTTCATGTCGAGGAGATTCACGAAGTAGTCGTTGGTCAGTGTCCCGGGTGCACTTGTGAATACACCATGCTTGGTCTGGCTGAAATTGGCATTCAGGGCGCGGAGACCGCCGATCAAGACGGTCATTTCGGGGGCGGTCAATCTCAGTAGTTGAGCACGATCTAACAACAGTTCTTCGGCCGGCGTCTTCAGTCCGGCGCGCAGATAGTTGCGGAAACCATCGGCGATCGGCTCCAACACAGCGAACGATTCCACATCGGTCTGCTCCTGAGTGGCGTCGGAACGACCGGGGGAGAAGGGAACCTTGACGTCATAGCCGGCTTTTTTCGCTGCATCTTCAACAGCCGCGCATCCAGCGAGGACAATGAGATCTGCCAGTGAAATTCGCTTCTTGCCCGATTGGGAATCGTTGAACTCCTTGCGGATCGATTCGAGCTTTGGCAGGACTTTGGCGAGTTCAACCGGTTGGTTCACTTCCCAATCCTTCTGCGGTGCCAGGCGAAGGCGTGCTCCATTGGCGCCGCCGCGTTTATCTGAGCCGCGGAAGGTGGAGGCCGATGCCCAGGCAGTGGTCACCAGTTGAGTCGTTGACAGACCGGAAGCGAGAAGCTTGCTCTTGAGTGCGGCTATCTCCTGCGGGCCGACCAACTCGTGATCGACCGGCGGAACCGGATCCTGCCAGATCAGAACTTCGGCAGGCACTTCGGGGCCGAGATAGCGTGCGCGGGGTCCCATGTCGCGGTGGGTGAGTTTGAACCATGCGCGAGCGAAGGCATCGGCAAGCTGATCGGGATTCTTGAGGAAGCGACGGGAGATAGGCTCGTAGATTGGGTCCATGCGGAGGGACAAATCAGCAGTGGTCATCATGGGGCGATGTTTCTTCGACGGATCATGAGCATCGGGGATCATGTCCTTTTCAGCTACATCTTTGGCGAGCCACTGCCAGGCGCCGGCGGGGCTTTTCACCAATTCCCATTCATACTTGAAGAGCGTTTCGAAATAGCCGTTATCCCATTTGGTTGGATTTGGTTTCCAAGCGCCCTCGATACCGCTGGTTGTGGAGTGCACACCTTTGCCGGTACCAAAGGCGTTTTTCCAGCCGAGTCCCATCTGCTCAATGGGGGCAGCCTCGGGTTCCGCTCCAACGAGCTTTGGGTCACCGGCACCATGGGCTTTGCCGAAGGTGTGACCTCCGGCAACCAGAGCAACGGTTTCTTCGTCATTCATCGCCATGCGGGCGAACGTTTCACGAACATCACGACCAGATGCGACCGGGTCCGGCTTGCCGTTCGGACCTTCGGGGTTGACGTAGATAAGACCCATTTGCACTGCGGCGAGGGGGTTTTCGAGTTCGCGTTCACCGCTGTAGCGTTTGTCACCCAGCCAGGTTTTTTCGCGGCCCCAGTTGATCTCGTCTTCCGGTTCCCAGATGTCAGGACGTCCGCCGCCAAAGCCGAAGGTTTTGAAGCCCATTGATTCCAAGGCGGCGTTGCCGGCGAGAATCATCAAGTCGGCCCATGAGATTCGATTACCATATTTTTTCTTGATGGGCCATAGTAAGCGGCGGGCTTTGTCCAGATTACCATTGTCCGGCCAGCTATTGACCGGCGCAAAGCGCTGATTGCCGGTCCCGCCACCGCCGCGACCATCGAACGTGCGGTAGGTGCCGGCGCTGTGCCAGGCCATGCGGATGAACAGACCACCGTAGTGGCCCCAGTCGGCGGGCCACCAATCCTGGGAATTGGTCATAAGAGCATAGAGGTCTTTCTTGAGCGCAGCATAGTCGAGTTTCTTGAATTCATTAGCGTAGTTGAACTGCGCGTCCATCGGGTTTGATTTGGGCGAATGCTGGTGCAGGATATTGAGATTCAGCCGATTTGGCCACCAATCGCTATTGGATTGATGAGCGGCTGTGGTTCGGGCGCCGTGCATGGTGCCGAACGGGCATTTCCCGCTGTCCTTGTTCTGGTCACTCATAGATACTCCTTATAATGTACAGTTGATCATTGGCAAATTTGTACCGACCGGTGTCGACGCGGCAGAATCAGTCTACATTTAGACAGTGTATAGTTCCCGGCCAAAAAAAACTCATTTTCTCTTCCGTCGGCCGCGCATAATCACCTGAAATTCGAGAATCTCGAAATCTTCGAACTTCTTCTTTCCCTTGACCTCAAGTTGATCCCAGGGGATGTCATAGATGTCGCCGGTTTCTTCATCAATGAGATGGTGGTGCTTCTGGATGTTGGGATCGAAGATGACGGCGCCTTCCCTGATGGTCTGCATGCCGATGAGTTTCTTTTCCACCAGCAGGTTCAATGTGTTGTACACAGTGGCCCGGGAAACGGTCGGGCACTTTTTTCGAGCCGAGACCAGGACATCATCGGCAGTCGGGTGATCCTTGCTGGTCAGCACGCATTCCACGACGGCGATTCTCTGGGGCGTGGGTTGGATGCCGCACTGCCTGAGGATGGAGATGGCGTCTTTCATGGCATTAGAATACGTACTGGTTTAGACAATGTCAAGATCAAAAATAACATGGTATTGACAGGGGGGCCGGTAGTCGCCAATATAGACCTATGAAAAAGGCTAAAGTGACAACGAGCGCATTGACGGCGGCGCAGCGCGCGGAACTGCTGAGCGGGTTGAAGGTCCGTTTTGAGAAGAACATGAAGCGGCATCAGGGGCTAGAGTGGGCCAAGGTGCAGGCACGGCTGGAAGGCAGTTCCGAGAAGCTCTGGTCGCTGGGTGAAATGGAGCGCACCGGCGGCGAGCCGGATGTTGTCGGTTTTGACAAGAAGACCGGCGAGTTCACCTTCTTTGACTGTTCAGTGGAAAGTCCTCAGGGCCGGCGGAGTATCTGTTACGACCGCGAAGGTCTGGAGTCACGGAAGGAGCATCAACCGGAAGGGAACGCCATCGATATGGCGGCTGCGATGGGGATAGAGCTTCTGACCGAAGAGCAGTACCGAGGCTTGCAGCAGCTTGGGCGATTCGATATGAAGACATCGAGCTGGCTCAAGACACCTGCGGAGATCAGGAAACTCGGTGGGGCGATCTTTGCAGATTACCGCTATGGCACCGTTTTCGTGTATCACAACGGCGCCCAATCCTATTATGCCGCCAGGGGGTTTCGAGGCTCGCTCAGGGTTTAGATTATCGCTGGCCCGATACCGAAGGTAAGGATCCGTCAATTTGATTTCCGTACTTCTGACCCTTTTGGCGCTGATCGCGTTTGCGACGAATTCGATTCTCTGTCGCAGCGCTCTGTTGTCACACTCGATCGGACCGCTGGAGTTTGCGTCGATTCGGCTCTCTTCCGGCATTATCGCACTTCTCCCGATACTTCTCTTTCGACGGCAATGGTTCGGGCCACAAGATGAAGCACAATCAAGTCAGGCCAGATCGCTTGTAATCGGCTGGCCGACGATCGCCCCTGCGGCAATGCTGTTCAGCTACGCTTTGTTCTTTTCGTTGGCTTATGTTCAATTGAGCACCGGAACCGGGGCGCTGATTCTGTTTGCATCGGTACAAATCACGATGATGGGGATTACGGTGGCGAGGGGGACGAAGGTGTTGCCGCTACAATGGGTGGGAATGGTCGTTTCGTTTGGCGGGCTTCTCTATTTGTTGTCGCCCGGACTCTCTGCACCATCGCTTTCCGGAGCGATACTAATGGTAATAGCCGGAGTGTCCTGGGGGATCTACTCAGTACTTGGGCGGAGAGAGCAGCGGGCGGTTATTGCGACTGCCCGGAATTTTCTCTTCTGTCTTCCCGGAGTGGTGGTATTGGCTGTGATCGTGATGGTCAGGTCACTGAGTACAGGTGGTGCACACGTGACATCGAAGGGAGTCCTTTTGGCCATGGCTTCAGGGGCGGTGGCCTCGGGGATGGGATATGTCCTGTGGTATGTAGCGGTCAAGCGGATATCGACAGCGACGGCATCGGTTGCTCAGCTGCTCGTGCCGGTGTTTGCTGCGATGGGCGGGGTGCTGTTACTGCACGAGTCACTCACGGTTCGACTGGGGTTGGCGCTGGCATCGATAGCCGGGGGAGTGGCGTTGACGATCGTGAAGGGGAAGAGGTAGGGGGTTGGAACGAGTGGGGTTCAGACCACTACCTCATATACTACGTTCGAATCGTCGCACTATCTGCACCTCGATGAGGTCATCACTTATTCTTTCCTGAACAAAGTTGTCCATAATACGTACTTGATAGGTGGCTGACTACCTGTCTGCTACCCAATCTCTCTCGTATCCACCCGAGGCGAATGCTGTAGTACACAGGCACCCGGCTTGAAAAAAAACAGGGGGCACGAGCATCCGTTTCTAAGGAGATGAATACATGAAAATGCAATTCGCGGTCGTAGGAGTCTGCCTGTTCCTTACTGGCCTGTCATCGGTAACGGCCGAATCGATGAAGGACTCAGCCAAACCATCGAATTCAGAAGGGCAGGGATCATCGGCATATCTTGGCGAACCGGTACCTGGGGAGAAGCCGGTGATATTCGCGCCGGAATTTCTGTCGGCCCGCTACCATTTCGTGGCCCGGCTGGCGTTTTCACCCGATGGCACCGAGTGCTACTTCACGGTAACCGACGCCACATTTGCGCATCCGAAAATCTTGTGGACTCGACTCACCGACGGTGTCTGGAGTGAGCCGATACAACCGAGTTTCGCGGACTCGAATTGGAAGAACCACGAACCATTCATTTCTCACGACGGGACGAAGCTCTACTTCACGTCCGATCGGCAGGCTCAACCTGCGACGAACAGGAGAGATTTCTGGGTAGTCGAGCGCACTTCAAGTGGATGGAGTGAGCCCACGCGACTTCCGGCTCCGATCAACTCCGACTTTACCGAATTCTTCTTCTGTCAGGGTGGAGACGGAACGATCTATTTCAGCTCAAACCGCCCTGGCGGAAGCAGCCAGTTGGACATCTATCGGGTACGTCAGATCCCGGGTCAGCCGGCCCAAGCGGAGAATCTCGGACCAGTGATCAACGGTGGAATTTACAACGGCGATGCCTGCATCGCTCCGGACGGGCGGTTCCTGGTATTCGGTACTGTACGAATGGACGGGCGCGGAGGTATGGACCTCTACGTCACTTTCCCGAATGGTTCCGGCGGTTGGACTGCACCCACAAGCCTCGGCAACGAGTTCAACACGAGCGCTGACGAGTACGGGCCGACTCTTTCCCCTGACCAGAAGTATCTCTTCTTCACCAGGCATGACGGTACAAAGGCGGATGTCAATTGGGTGCAAGCTTCGGTCTTGGAGAAGATTCGATCGGCGGTATTGCCAGAGGGGAAATAAGGGCTGGAATCGCGACAAGGTGTCATCCTATCATTTGACTGCTCCTGACCTTCCCGGGTAGCAAGTAAATGGCTGTCCGGGATTTGCTGCGGCTGAGGAATTCGGAAAGGCACGGCCCGCTGGCAGCCGGCCGGGGGATAGGCCGGGGCTGATCAATAGCTGAACATTTCATCAATGCAGACCGGGCTATCTTCGTCTTTGCAGGGGAGGGGGCTGGCGTTTTGAACTCCCCGAGTCGAATAAGGACTAAACAACCTTCATTTGCATCCAAAGGGGAAGAATTCAGTATGACCAGTATCAAGTATCTTGGATCAGCAATAGCAGTTGCCTGTCTGCTGGTTGCTTTTGGCTGTAGCGACAAAAAGGGGACCAGCCCGACAACTTCATCGCATCCGCTTCAGATTATGGCGATCGACTCTCTGATAAGCAGAGTAGTCCCGCCGGAATACACGACGCCGGTAGGTTCGCCTTCGACACTTGATTCGATCTGGCTTTACGGCAGCAATCCGCTAATATCAAATGTATTCGGCAATAACAACCCGCAGACACTGTACTCGAATATCAGCAAGTTCAAGCTGAATGTGGACATCTGTTCGAATTTCCTTCGAGCCGACGCCAACGGGGCGGTTATTACCGGAGCGGTCAATGACTCGGTTCATGTCGAGGAAATGCCAGGTGACTCGGTCTGGTTCCATGTGACCGGTACGGTGACCCAGCTCAATAGTGCCATCATGATTCCGGAGGCGGCGCAAGGGATCATTGGGACAACGGCCGACCTCGACTACCTGATCAGCATTCAGATTAACGAAGTTCCAACGATGGGGTTCTACATTGCGTTGAAATTGACGGACACATCCCAGACCTTCCTGCAGTTCTTCAAAGACACCGGAGCTAAAGGGGAGACCCAGATGGTGTACCTGAATCTCAGGAAAGCTGATTCCACCTTTGATTTTCGCGGTATCGGGCATTGCGTTCAGGAACCATATGGTGAGTCGCTTGACAGTTCCCGGTTCAGCTGGGGATACAACATTACGTCGAGTGCCAACGCGAATTTCGCCTACCGCATGGCGTACACGTCAAATGGCTGGAACAACGTCAACATGCTGTTCAAGTACCTCGGCGGCGGTAACAAAGACACTGAATTTGCGCTAAAATATCGTGCCTGGGTTCCGGCAGACACGACGGCCTGTGATTCGCTTCATATGTATGATGCAGTGTTTGGACCGAACTACACCGAAGGTACGAGTCTCATTACGGCTTTTGACAGCTATCTCGACGAAGATCTGTTCTATCCCTATTCTGCGATTCCGCAGCTTCCGCTGGCAAATCCGTTCGAATGAGTGTTTGAACTTCAGCTTATGGAGTGCACAAGGCCCCGACCTAGTCGGGGCCTTTCAATTTGGTACAAGATAGGAAGTGTGGTTATGGCGTCGTTCTTCTGGCTGCGCCCTGGACCATGATAGTGCGGTGTTCTTCGATATTCCGTTTGGAGGCTCGCCTGATCTGGTCGAGCCGGGCTCCCATGACCATCGCCTGAATATTGTGGGAAGTGGATTCACTTCCCGTTCTGAGTTTCACCAATTCACCGGTCAGATCCTGCCAATCATGCACGACAAATCCAGCGGATTCAATGACGCGTTTCATTTCATCCGAGGTGAGCAGGAAATTCGTACTCGCATCGGGCGCCCACATGAGAGGATAAATGGGGGGCTGGACCGCTCCGGCCATGGGCTCCTGGAATAGCAGTAACCCATCGGGAGTCAGGACGCGCCGGAATTCGCAGTACAAACGGTGTTTATCTCTGATGTTCATGCAGCCGTTCTGTGTCCAGACGACATCGAAGCTTTCTCCATTGAACGGGAGTTCCAGGGCGTCTGAGAGGACAAACTCAACTTGGGATGTCAGGTTGAGTCGTTCGGTCAACATCCGTCCCGCCTCCAGATAGGACTCAGTGAGATCGGCCACGGTAACGTGGCACCCGTACTCAATCGCCAGTGTGCGTGCCGGGCCGCCGAGGCCGCCGCCAACATCGAGGACTCGCATACCTGGTTGAAGAGAGGCATCGCGAGCAAGGCGCAGGGTCATCTCCTTGCCGCCGCCATGGAATTGATCGTACGGTGCGAGATCATCGGTCGTGAGCGAATCCAGGTCTTTACCGAGAGAGCTAAGATCGTCGAGGATTGCCTTTCCCAGGCCGATCCTCTCCCAGTGTTTTTTGACGGTAGGCATAGTGTCGTCGATGGTCATGGGCGGTTCCCTCTGCGCTCCTGTGTTCAATCGATTCAGTTACTGGGCGGACCGGCGGGGTCCGGCGGTTGGTGGCAACATATCGATTGCGATAGGCAAGGGCAAGTGCAGGAGGTTGACATGTAGACAAAATAAGTCTATATTGTTATCTCAATTCGAATTATTCGGTACAGACACCCAGGACCAAACGGAGGAATCGATGATATCATTGTTCACGAACTTGAGCGCCGATGGCAGTTTACGTCGTCTCGTACTACTCGTTTGTGCGGGAGTGCTCGTAAGTGCCACCGCTTTTGGTCAGGCACCGTCGTGGGAGTGGGTTGCGAATGGCGTGCTGACCGGCACACCGGTTTTTGGCGGCATCACCACCTATGGAATCGCGGTAGACAAGAATGACAATGTCTTTTTCGGCGGCGCAATTGCGGACCCATCAGTAGTAGGGACGACCAATCTGAGCAGTGTCGGTGGGGCGGACATTTTTCTGGCGAAGACCAATTCATCCGGTGATATCCAGTGGGCCAAGAGTTATGGAACATCGAACGCCGATCAGATTCTGGACATGGTCACCGATACGGCCGGCAATCTGTATGCGCAGGTGTATTTCGGATCACCGAGTTTCAATCTGGATGGACATGTGGTCACATCGCTGATCTTTGGCGTTTGCATTGCGAAGTTCGATGCCAACGGGATGTGCACTGCAGCCAAGTCGACGCAGAATATTGCGATAGGGACCGGCGGTCTGGCGTACTCGCCGCTGGGATTCATGGCGGCGGCGAATAACACGGTGTTGAGCAAGGTCAGCATGAGCTGCGACACGGTCTGGACACGGACTATTCCAACCGGGTTGAATGCGCAGGTGCTGTTCTACGATGTAGCGATTGACAAGGATGGGAACATCATCGCCTGTGGCACATTTGGCGGTTCGGTCAATTTTGGCGGGGCGACTCTGACTACCCCTAGTGTCGCCGATCTCGACAATTTTGTCGTCAAGTTCAACACCACCGGCACGCTGCAGTGGGCGAGGCAGTTTGGAGTTCGTTCTACTACCGATGAATATGCATATTCGGTCGCATCGGATTTGGGGGGGCATGTGTATGTGACCGGGAATTACCGCTCCAAGATGGGGGTTGGGACCGACACCCTGACCAATGGAGGGTCGTTTCCAACCGTCTATCTGTTGAAGTACTCACCATCGGGCGCTTATGAGTGGTCGCTCAATGGAACGTCTACCAATCAGGTTCTCGGACGTCAGGTCCTCTGCGATCCGAATGGCGACATATGGCTGGCAGCGAATCCATCGGGGACATTCAACTTCGCCGGTCAGGATCATATTCCTTCGACCAGCAGCGGCACGATGCTGATATCGATCGACACAAGCGGAGCATTCAGGGCACGGCTGAAGCCGACCGGACTCGGGCTAACCGACCCGAAGCGGCTGATTTTCAACCGGGCCGGCACAGCGCTTTATGTGGGAGGATATCACATTGCCTCCAATCCGACGGTAGTGACGTTTGGTTCAACAACATTGAACACGTCCGGATGCTTTATCGCCAAGGGGCTGCCGGGAATAACGACGGACGTGAATGATCATAGTAACGTACCATCAGGTTTTGCTCTCTCGCAGAACTATCCGAATCCGTTCAATCCATCGACGACGATCGAGTACAGCCTCGCGACCCGGTCCGAGGTGAGGATAGAGATATTCAATGTCCTTGGGCAGAAAGTCCGGACGCTGGTGGAAGCATCACATTCTTCAGGGACGCATCGGGTAGAGTGGGCCGGGACGGATGACGCCGGGAAGTCGGTTTCGAGCGGTGTCTATTTCTATCGGCTGCAGGCGGGAGATGTGATCCAGACGAAGAAGATGATATTGCTGGAGTAGTAAGGCTGTGCTAATTTGCGTTCCGTAACGGTTCAGGCCCTTGCAAAAGAATTGAATTGGAGTAGGTACGCATGCAGAATAATCAACCTCTCGGATACTTCGCCCATCCTTCTTCGGAGAAGGGGAAGCCGGTACTTGTCCTCCATGCCTGGTGGGGGCTGAACGATGCGGCCAAAGCGTTTTGTGACCGGCTGGCGGCGTCCGGGTTTGTAGTGTTCGCACCGGATCTGTATCATGGCACGGTGGTCGAAAGCGTAGCCGCGGCGGAAGCGGCCAGTAACGGTCTAGATGCCGATCGCGCCCGGCTGGACATTGCCGCGGCCGTAGCATTTCTCACCGAGCGGACGGGTCGAGATCGATTGGCGGTTATTGGATTTTCGCTGGGGGCCTTTTTCGCGCTGGACCTTTCCGAAACCCATCCTCGAAACATCGAATCAGTCGTCGTATTTTACGGTACTCGTCCGGGGGATTTTTCCAATTCAGCATCAGCCTATCTGGGGCACTTCGCGGAAGTCGATCAATTCGAGCCGCCATCCGAAGTGGACAGATTACGGGAGAATTTGACTCGCGCCGGTCGCATGGTGAGTTTCTATGTATATCCCGGTACCGGTCACTGGTTTTTCGAGCCGGATCGAGTGGATGCATTCAACAAGGCGGCGGCGGAACTGGCGTGGAGCCGGACGCTGGCGTTCTTGCAGCGGGAGTAGGGGACGTTCATGCTTCGACTTCTCTCACCCTGCCTGGAACTGAGATTCCCACGTCACTCGCCTTCGCCTTTGGCCCGCCTCGTTCCTCGGAACGCCGATCTACCGACAGATGCATGGTCACACCGCCTTGGTTATCTCACAAGAAGTCTTTCTTGCGGGACTGGACGTAGAAGGTCGCGGCCACCAAGAGGCAGATCAGGGCGAGTTCCACTCCAATTGTCAGATAGTACTCAGAACTTTGCTGGGCGACGTTGGCCATGAATTCCCGGGCGCCAGGAATACGAGGGACAATCTGGGTGGCGACATTTCCCAGTAGGAACATCAGAATCACGATGAGCGCGATGGTCCAGCCCATGGACTCAAAGATGATCGCAAATCCCAGCACGAACATGAAGATCACCAGGAAGCCGATCAATATGATGTGGACGTATGCTTCGGGAATACCGACCGCAGTACTCTCTCCCAGCCTGATGATGAACCAGAAACAGAGCGCGGCAACGGACCATGGGATCAGGTAGAGAATCAGATTGGCGAGGATTTTGGATAGGGTGTACTCCGCCGGCGAAACGGGAAGGCTCATCACGAATGGGAGTGTCTTCTCGGTTCGTTCACCGATCACCGTGGTGAGAGGCAGGTAGAAAGTGAGCGCGATCAGGACGCACATGGTCAGGCTCAGGCCGATGGAAAGGCCGGTCTGGCCGAGAAAGGCGGCGCAGAGACCGGCGAGTACGGCGCCACCGAGCATCAGGATAATCGCGATTCGGTTCAGGTACCAGTCTTTGGCGATGAGTCGCCGGACGATGAATGAGTTCATTACACGGTCTCCTTCCGGGCGATATCGATACGGGAAAGAAAGATCTCTTCCAGCGTCATGCGCTGGGTATCCAGAATTGAGGCGCCGGCCTGCTGCAAATCGGACACCAGCTTGTCGGAGTAGTTTCCGGTGATCAGTGCGCCGAGGCGTCCATCACGAGTCAATAGGTGACAATTGCCGGGGAGAGAGATCGCTCTCTCAGGTGCGGCTTCGAAGCGGACGCGACGCCATCGGTCAAGGAACGATTCTTTGTCATCGGATTCGAGGATTTCACCCTTGTAGATGAGGGCGATGGTGTCGGAGATCTGTTCGACATCCTGCGTGTTATGGGACGACATGAGAATGGTGTGGTCTTCGTTGCGAACGACTTCCATAAGTTCAGAGAGAACTTCCTGCCTGACGACCGGGTCCAATCCCGTGGTGGGTTCATCGAGGATGAGCAGTTTGGGATGACGGGCGAGGACGAGCAGGAGGGAGGTCTTGACAGCCTGACCGCGCGAGAGCCCCTTCACTTTATGGTCCGGGTTGAGGTCGAATCGTTTGAGGAGTTTTTCGGCATGGGAAGCATCCCAGGTCGGGTAGATCGACGCGATGAAATCCATATGCCAGCGGACTGTCGCGCCGGAATAGAGACGCATATCTTCGGAGACAAAACCGACATCGAGTTTGACATCATGCTGGCGCGCGGGCATGGGCCTTTGCAAGACGGTCACATTGCCGGAGTCGTGATGCACGAGCCCCATCAAGATCCGGATGGTGGTTGATTTGCCGGCGCCGTTCGGGCCGATAAATCCCATGATGCATCCAGTCGGGAGGTTGAGATCGATTCTCTGCAGTTCGAAATGCGGATAGGTTTTGCGCACTTTGGTCAGTTCAAATGCAAACGCACTCATACGGCTATCACTCCTGGTCATTCTGATTTTTCAATTTCTTAAGGGTATCGATCAACTCGCGCGAACCGTATCCGAGCAGATTCGCAATTTCGACGGCGGCCTGCAAGTGGCGGTGCAGCTCTTCGAGTTGAACGCTCTCGCCCAAGTCCGGCAGATCATCGGCGACGAAGGAGCCCTTGCCCTGATTGGTCACGATGATACCGGCCTGTTCGAGTTCGAAATAGGCACGCTTAACGGTGATGACGGAAACGCGCAGGTCGGCGGCCAATCCGCGAATGGATGGGATTTCCTGACCCGGGGTTAAGTCACCGGTGGCGACGCGTTGTTTTACCTGATCGACGATCTGTAGGTACATGGGGCGGTCACTGGTTTGACTCAGGACCAGCCAACTGTGCATATGCATATGCACAGTATACGGGGGGAATCTGGATTTGCCTCAGGCAAAGTTGCGACTTTGGGGTCTTTTTTTTAAGGGGCGCAACCCGTGGCTGCTTGCCGCGCGGTGAGACCGTAGGTCAGAAGCGCCGCGTGAGAATCAGGCGGCCGGCAAATTCGCTGAATTGCGCTTCCTTTGGGCCGCCTCGGAGCAGAGTCGATTCCATTTCAACGGTTATCGCGAAGTTATTGGTGAGGTCATAGTTTGACCGGGCACTGGGGCGAATAGTGGTGGTCAGTTCGGCGACGGAAATCATCATGGTGGCGCTGGAAGAGAGTTTCTGCAGAAGGGCGACATGGCGAGCGGAGAGAGAATAGGACTGGGTGAGGGTGCGCGGATTGCCGCCGTAGGCGGAACTGGCGAAACTGACAGTTGGGACCAGATCCAGCGAAGGAGTGACTCCGCACGGAGCGGAGGCGGTTACAGATGTCGAGTTGGTCCCGGACGATCTCCGCAGAGGATTTTTGTCGGAAGCGGTCTGGAAGGTGTAATCCAGGGCGAGGGCTTTGAGACCGATCTGTCGACGGTAGCTCAGGTTCTGGCCGGTGCGGAAGATCCAGCTGCTATAGTCAAGGCGCGTGGTGTCCGATTTGGAATCGTTGGCCATTCCGACATAGGTGGCGCCGAAGGTAGCATTCCAGTTGGGGCGGAGACGATATGATAGTGTCGAATTTATCCGGTTGCGATTGGTGGTGTAATTCTTCTGGTGGATAAGATTGTCGTGCTGTACGGCGGCGTCGACACGAACCATACCACCGGTGAAGCGAAGGATGGATCCGGCGGTGACTTCCTGTTTGTCGGAGATGAGTGAAGCCAGCCCGAGGGAGACGTAGCCAGGGCCAATATAATGCAGGCCGGCATTGAACGAGATTTTGCGTAGGTCGAGGTTTAAGTCACTGGTGTAGGCATAGTCGGCACCGGAGGTTTTGCGCGGGGTGAAGATGCTGGTGAGAATGCCAGGGACATCGGAGTTGTCCAACTCAGCCGAGCGCCGGTCGCGGGTAATACCGCTGGCGCCGAATTCGTTTCGCCATCGCAGTTTGCGATGCATGAAGACGAGATTCGTTGCAGCCGACAGGACCAGATTTTCCTGAGGAGTGACCGACACCGGGTTTTGCTCGAAATCCATGACAGTGGAATCAACCGTGGCGGAATCAGTATGTGCGTCGGCAATCGAATTGAGTTTGTCACGGGCGCCCAGGGCGTTGAGTTCAAACGAGGAACCATCGCGCTTCCCATAACCAAGCTTTATTCCTGTGATGGAGCGTTCATAGGAACGGCTGCCGCCATCGGCGGCGACGGATCGGTTGGTCATGCCGGAGATGAGGGAGACGCGCAATCCCCCGGGGGTGAGAATCAGCGCTCCGCCACGTACCCGAATGCCACTCAAGGTAAGGGGGGTGAGTTCTTCGGAGAAATCACCGGCGTGAGCAGAACCCCATTTCCATCGAGGGTTGAAATCCAATTGGTTGATATCCTGACGACTCGAACTGCCTTCGTTAGACAGCATGAGATTGAATGAGGCTGAGATGCTGTTCCAGGCGGTGACGGTGGAGCGAAGGAAGATGCGACCGGTACTGGCGGGTCTTCGCTTCTCATGGCCGGAGATGGTATAGAGTTCTCCGAACGCGCCGTATTCACCTTTGAGGTCGAAGGCGCTGGTGGAGGTCTTTTCAGCTTTCACAGCTTGTTGGGCTGTTGAGTCTTCCTGGGCAAGGGCAGCAGGACTGGCGCCAAGCAATGTGACTGTGGCGACGATTACCACCAGGGGGAGAAAGCGAGCTGTTATCTTCCACACGTTCCGCATGAGCACCTGCCTATCTGCAGAGGAATGAGACTTCTATACTGCGCTTACCTTCGCGGCCGGACTGCTCGACACAGGAGATGGAATAGTAATAACGGGTGCCAAGTCGAACGGTCGTGTCGTGATAGGTTGTGGTCGCTGTCGGCAGCGACTGTAGAGACAGTGCCGCGGACGGTTCGGTATCTGTTCTCCGGTAAATGCGGTATCCAGCAACGGAAGGCTGGCTGGTCGGAGTCCAGACAAGCACGAGAGCATTGCCTTGCTGATTTGCACGGAGACCGCCGGGAGGAAGCGCGGCCGGGGCGAATGCTTCGATATGCAGAGAATGCGACGCGGGGCCCTCGGTGCCGTCATTGTTCAGCGCACGGAGCTGATAGGAGTAGAACTGACCTGAGGCGGCCGTGGTGTCAGTGAATTCACTGATTTCCCGCGGAAGGGGCGCGGCGGTGAGCGGTTTCCAATTCAGAGAATCGGATCCATCAGCACGGTAGACGCGATAGCCGGAGACGGCGTTGTCATCGAGCCTGGTCCAGTAGAGACGAATCTTTCTGTCATCCTGATAGCCGAAGAAGGAACGGGGAGCATCGACAGATTCCGGTTTGTCGGGATAAGCGAGTGCCGGGGCAGAGTAGCTGGAAGAGACGCCGGCATAGTTAATGCTCTGGACGAGGTACCAGTATTGGCTATTTGAGGAGAGATACTTCGATGTGTCTGTGAAGGTGGTTGTGTCCCGGCCAACAAGGGGAGAGACTTGGGAGAGGAATCCGTTGTAGCTGTCGGCGCGGAAGACATAGTAACCACGGACATCGGATTCGCTGGATTTTTCCCAGGTGATAGTGATGCCGTTGCCGGTTGGTTTGGCAACGACCGCTTGCGGGGGAACGAGTTGGGTGTGATTTTCGAAGAGTGACAGCGCTCTCGCCGATTTCTCCGATTCCATACCATTGCGACCGATAGCGGTGACGCGGTAGAAGTAACGGTCGACAAGGTTGGTGGAATGATCTTCGAAATAGCCGGTATCCGCCGGAAGCGGAAGGGTGTTCACGATAACATAGTTGCTGTCAGCATCGATGCTTCGATACAGATTGTAGCCGACAATGTCAGCTCCGGTCACCGTATCCCACGTAAGAGTGATTCCCAGATCAGAAGGATTGGCAAAGAGATTCTGTGGTATGGGGGGATGGGCGTTGTCGGCCGGGGCGAGTGCGATCAAATGGGTGCGGGGGCTCTCGTTGCCGGCGTAGTCGGTGGAGACGACGGCATAATAGTAGGTGCGCCCAGCGCGGGCGGTTGTATCGGCAAAAGAGACGTTTCCAGTGACATTCATGGAGTCGATCGAAGGAGTCAGGGCGGCGATATTCAGTTTCAGGAAGGTGCCGACTGAATCAGGGCAGCGATAGACGGAATAGCTGAAGGCGCCGCTGTCATCGGGGTTTGGTTTCCACGTCAGGAACACCCCTTGATCTCTTGATTCAGCCTTGATAGCAAGTGGACCAATGAGTGGAATAAGGGGAGTGCCGAATACGACTGTCTGCTGTTCGGACCGAGGTGATTCGGTGCCGGTGGCGGAAACCATGGTAGCGGAATAAGTGTAGGATTTTCCGCGTTCGACTTTGGTATCGAGCAGAAGCATGCCGAGGGCATGGCGAAAATTCTTACTGAGGAAGGAAATGGCAACGATTGCGG
Organism: Candidatus Zixiibacteriota bacterium; assembly: GCA_049290195.1. GTDB lineage: Bacteria > Zixibacteria > MSB-5A5 > GN15 > FEB-12 > FEB-12. The sequence goes on along the minus strand of JBATNE010000083.1, from coordinate 10,537 downwards.
AGTCGTTGCGTTGAATCGCCTGCCAGAGCTCCTGTTTGGTGTGGAAACCGGCAAACCGCTCGAAACCATCGATCGAGCCACCCATTGCCTTTTCAAGATCGGCAAGTGAACCGGGGCGGGAGAGCGGTGCCGAGGTTATGCGGACGAAACCAGTATCACCGGACAGTTTCCGATAGATATGATATCCGACCCAGCCGCCATTTGATGCTGCGGAGGAAGGATGAAGCAGGGGGCCGCCAACGATCAACATGACGCCATCAGGTGCGGAGAGTGGGGCGACGCCGAACTCCGGTGCGGTTTCCGCTAAGACCGACAGACATGCGGTCAAGGCGAGTGCGACCACAATCAGCACACGGCTGAGTGTGTGGGTGGGTGAGGGAATCGTTCTTGCAGACATATCGCTATACCTCATACATGATCATCGTTAGAAACTGACACTCCAGCTCATTCCTTTGCTGGTGGCGTATTCGATGTAAGCATCCATACCGATGCAGGCCTTGGCTCCGGTGGGGAGAGCAAAGATGCAATGGCCGAATATCTTGATGAAACATTTCCAGCAAATGGTCCAGCAATTGGCATTGCCGCACCAGCCGATACTCCCCTGCAGGCTGAAATGCCCTCGGGCGCCGGCGGTCCATTCCGGTTCGATATAGGAGAGATGGGCGGTGAGGCCCATATCGGCTCGGGCATTGATGAGATCAAACGGGCCAAAGCCGATCCAGGCGTAGGCGCCGCCGGACATATCGATCTTGCCTTTGAAGTCGCCGTTCCAGCCGATGTAGACCATGGCGTGGCGATCAAAGTTGACGCCCCATTTGACGACATACCAGTTGGCATTGACGTTGAAGACGCTGTTGAGTTCGACATAGATGCCGCTCATTCGCTCGACTTTGCCGTCGTGCTGCCAATCCCAGTTGTTAGCGACGATGATGACACCATCGGCTTTGAAGAACTTGAGGACATCGATATTAGCGCGGCCGTAGACGTACCAGAACTCATCGAACTTCACACAGAGATCAAGCTGGGCGGAGGCTTTCAGGGCTTTGAAATCCATACCGAAGACGATCGAACCGGCGACCCGCTTTTCGGGGATATTGATTTCAAGCGTGGCGCGGCCGATCTGGGTGCCATTGCCAACCTGGACATTGGCGTTGCCTAGAATGATGACCCCTCGCGGCGTCATCTGGACATCGACCAAGATGTCGAGACGAATTCCCTTATCAGCTTTGGCGGGAGCGACGATACCGCCAACGCTGAAGCGCCAGGTATCATCTTTGCGGCCGATACCTCCTGAGGCCTGGACTATTTCGCACGGTCCGATCGGAATACGGGTGCCGCTGATGATGCGGACCCACCAATCGCGTGTGCCGCCATAGCGGAATTCCGCGCCGGCGCTGAAGACAGGTTTGACTTCAAAGAGCCCTTTGCCTTCGAACACGGAATTAGCGTAGCCGACAGAGAGTTTGACCTGCACAGGACCGGCGATGAAGTCCATCGAGATCTTTTCAAACGTGACATCACCGCCGAAGTAGAAGCGGAGGTTACTGGCCTGGAGTTTAAGTCCGTTTATCGCGCCGAACTTGACGCCACCGGAGACGCCGACGAACTGCTCGGTCTTGGTGGAGTCGTAGCCGACTTCGATATTCTCAAGAGAGATAGTAACCACTCCTGCGAAGGAGACTGACTGATTGAAGTCGAGCTTGCCGGTGAAGATTCCTTTTTCAGAATAACGGAGGCTGACGCCGACCGGCTTTTCGAGCGATTTCATCGTAAGCTTGCCGGCGAAGGCGAAATATTTGGTATGCTCGAGCGTTGTAGAGGCAAAGTTCTCGGTGCCGAACTCCAGTTTTTCGATCTGGAACTGCTGACCGGCAACTTTGATAGTCCCGTTCTTGGCATCGGCGGTGACGGTCAGGCTGAGAAATTCTCCCGATGGAGAAATCCGAAGGTCTTTGAAGCCGAATTCGCGGTTATCGAGAGCATTGAGAATGATCGCACCACTGGCACGGAAGCCGGTTGCTTCCCACGTCATGGAGCTGTCGACGACCGTGAAGACGCCGAACGGAATTTTGATAGCCGGTTTGGTTTTGATGGTGATCGATTTCAGGGTGATGTCACCATCGGCGCCCTTGCCGATAAGCATCTCTTCGAAACCGACTTTGTAAGTGGTGCCGAAGTAGATTGTGCCATAGAAATGGAGTCCGGCGGTATCGACATGGGATTTGACGAAGTCGATGCCGAGCTTAACCGCTTTGAGCTGGACCTGAACTTCCTTGTCGGTAGCCAATAGTCCGTATCTGTTGAGACTTCGATTTATGCCGCCGGCCCAGAAGGAGGGGGCCTCTTTCTTGGGGATGGTGATATCAATGAACTTGGTTTCCGAGAAGAGTTTGGAAACCGGATCGTTGATCGTGACCGCGCCGCAAATGCGACCAGCTTTGACCGAGTCAATCCACTCGAGTGAGAGACCACCGTCGTTAGTCATTTTTCCATCGAATCCAAACAGATTGACGGCGACCTCGGACTGCGTCAAACGGATGGAATCAGGGATCGGCTTGTAACTGGAATCGACTTCGACATCGGCGAAGTTGAGAGTGGTGGCTTCGTCGGCCAGTTTCACCCCGAAAGTCGGGGGAATTTGAAGCAGAGTTCCCCACACGCGGTTTCTTCCACCCGAGCCGGTCTTGACGGAATCGAGGGCGATTGGGAAGCCGAACAGAGAATCCATCGGGGATTTCTCAAGTTCGAGTTCGATGTTGGTGACTTTGTCGCCGACAGCAATCTTCCTGTCGTACTTGAAGCGAAGCGACTTGAAACCGCACTTGGTGGCGACCAGGGTCGTGGTTTCTCCCGCGGGGACGTTGCGAAGCAGGAAGACGCCGGTCGCCTTGGTGATCGCTTTGGTCTTGCTGCTCCCTTCGATGGAAACGGTGACTCCTTCAAGGAGTTTGCCGTCATCCTTGTTCTTGACCGTGCCGGAGATGCGAGCGGCAGGTTCGAGTTCGACTGTGACCGGCTGGACGTTATTGCCGCTTTCCACCATTACTTTGGTTTCAGCTACCACATAGTCAAGATTGTAGGTGGTGTCAGTGGGGGGTGCGACGGTAACCGACTGTTGGCCGGTAGGGGCTTCTTTGAAAGTGACTTCGCCAATATTGTTGGTAGTATCGGTGACCTGCGCTTTGTCATCGCCGGACTTGCCGATCTTGACAATCATGTCTTCAAGGCGTTTTGAAGTATTCCCTTTTTCGACAACACGAACGATGAGTTGACCGACCGATTTCTGGATTTTCAGCTTCACTTTCATCGTGTCGGTGGTGGCCACAGCGATGGTGGTATCACGATCGGCGAAGCCAACCTTGCGGAGCTGTAAAGTGACGTTACCGACTACGGCACCGGAGATGACGATCTTTCCTTCGCTATCGGTGAAGCCGAGGAGGGAGGGAATCTCGGGGGATTTGATGCAGACATCGCTGACAGCTTTCGAATCCTTGTCGTTTACGGTGAGGGCGATGAACCCCTTGGCGGCAGTGAGGGTTTGGTCAACCTGCAGTTTGTCGCCATAGTCAATCCGGAAGGTATCGGACAACACGGAGGAGAATCCCGATTTGGAGCAGGAAACTCGATAGAGACCGGGGAGTATATCGCCGAGACTGAAGCGGCCATCGCCACCTGAAGCGACCCAACGAACATTTTGGGTCGAAGAGTCAGTCGCAGAAGAATCAGCGGGGCGGAGTTCGACGCGGACGCCGCTCAGTTCGGGCCCATCGGAAGAGGTGATCTTTCCAAAGATGACGCCGCCAACGCGGGACAGATTGACATTGACGGTGTCGGTTTCGTTTTCGGAGGCGACGCGGACACCTTTGGCGGATGGATTGAAACCATCGGCTTCGACCCAGACAGTGTAGCGATCGGTTTGTTGCTCGGGGTCGTTGATCGGAACGCGATCAAATATGTAGGTACCGGTGCGGTCGGTTTGAATGTAAGCGATCGGTTCACCGGTGGGACGCTGAAGGGACGTATTCCCCCAGGTTGTGTCGAAAGCGGGGAGAGGCTCGGACCCTTCGGACAAGGCCATAGTTGTGGCGGGTCGAGATTTAGAGTTGAGACCCTGGTTCTTTTCGTTAGGTGTGATCTGATTGGCGACGGCGCGATAGAGAGAGACCTGGGCATTCTCCACGCCGGTGGTATCACAGCGAATACGACCGAAGATCGAGCCGGACCTGGGAATGAGTTCATGATCGCCGGATTCGGTTGTTTCGCCGGCGGTGACGAGGATGCTGTCACGGGACAGGTAGGGCTGATAGCGATTGTCGTTGACGAGAATGCGATATGAATAGCTCTGATAGGTTATCGTTGTTGTAATCGGAATTGAAACCCAACCGATTTGGATGTAATGGGTGGAGGAGACGGTTGGTTTTTCCTGGTTGATTCGCTGGAGCTTGAAGAATCCGGCGCCATCGGAGTAAGTAGCGGCGCTGACGGTGTCATAGAGCGTTTTGGACGTGGCGGTGCTCACAAACGCATACTTGACTTTGACCGTTGCCACAGCCGAGCGCACCAGGCGAACGGTCGCTTTACTCACCGGCTGCGGTTTATTGCCGATGGTGGTCATGACATGACCGGTTATGCTGCCGGCGTTCGGCTTGATGAGCAGAACGTAGTCGTCGATATCTCCAACTTGACGCTGGTCGGGCCCGAGGTCGACCGCGGGAAGATGGGACGGAGTCTTTGAAGCGCGCAGACTGAAGAACGATGAGTCGGCCGCCTGGAGGAATTCGAATCGCCCTTGGGCATCGGTGGTGGTCGTGAGAGCCTTGCGACTATTCTCTGTTAGCTGAAGTTGTCCGGCGCGGGTGGAATCGGCAGAGGTTTTGGCGTCGACGACATGGTAGACAACCGTGGCGTTCGGGACAGGATCGTTGGAATAGAAATCTTTGAGAGTTCCGGCAAGCCTCTTTGTTCCGGGTGGGGCGAAAGAGAGCTTGAGCGTGAGATTCTTGTTGTCACCGTCTTGATACTGGCTCGGTCCGACAAGGCGCAGGGGGGTGTAGTCAGGACGAGATGCGCTGAGGGAGTAGTGGCTCTTGTTAATGGCGCTATCAATCTTGAAGTAACCGGATTGATCGGTAAAGACGACGATAGAGTCGCCGCGATCGGTCCAGGTGGTATCGGTGTTATCGACTTTGCGCTGGACGGCGCGATAAACTATACGCGTGGAAGCGAGTTTCTGGCCGGTGGAAGCATCGACGACGTAGCCGGCGAGCTGGCGGAGGTCGAGGGGCGGGACCGTGTCGACATCGCACAGGAAAGTCCAGATCTCACTTCGACCGTTGTTGGCCGACGGCGGGTAACCCTTGTCATCGAGGACCTGTACCTGCCAGGCGTAGGTTTTGCCCTTCTGAAGGGAAAGGGCATCGACTGGATATTGGAGACTAGTATTGAGAATGTTGGACGCTTTGAACTGCGGGTAGTTGGCCGCGAGCGCCTGTGCCGGGTTCTGACCTTCGAAGACTTCGGACATCAGCAGTTCGTAGTGAACCTGATAGCCGACCGGAACCTGTACCGGTGTCCACTGGAGGACCGGCATGCTGCTGGTGACGGACTCGCCATCGGCAGGGTAGACGAGATAGGGAGGGTCCGGATAGACGATAGTGAATTCGGCGCACTGGTTGTCCAGGAGGAGTGTGCCGGATTCGGTTTCGAGTCTGAGGCAGACGCGGTATTTGCCTTCGGGTAACCGGCCGGTTCGGACAGCTGTTTCTTTGATGGAATGATCGTATTCAACGGATTGGTCATCGACAATGTCCCGCGTGGTGAGATTAGACGACGAGCCGGGGGGGAAATCGAACGACTTGCTGTTGGCGGTGGCGATTTGGCCGCGAGAGTCATGGATGATAGTCAGGTAGACTTTGACAGTGACGTTGTTTGTCGTGCCGTTGGTAATTAATGCCTGGCCAATGGCGGGGTTGTTTTCCCAATCACTGATATAGGGAGAGGGGTACGGGTCAAAGTTAAGATCGGCGGTCCAGTCCCCTTGTCCGAAGGCAGATGTCGCCGTGAGCAGCAGGAGTAGACCCAGTTTGAAGAGGGTCTGACCGAATGGAGTTCGCATTGCCCGGATCTCCTTTCACTTATGGTCTAGTCCCCAGACACGGCACAAAGGAGGGCACATCGGTCTGAGATAGAGGGATGTTCTTTAGTAGTTTAAAGATGGACTGTTTTCTCATTGTTGTCAACGGGCAATCAGTCGGAAGTGAGCGATGTATTAGTGTACAATTCACGACAAATCTTGTCGCAGATGATTCGTACAGCAGAAGAAGTCCAGCGAAGTGTGTGACGGGGGTAGAGCTTGGCGACAATTGGCGCCGGTTCCGTCAATTTCACACTCCGACTCGTCTCAGGATGACCGAAATCAAGGGAATAGTGTTGTGCTGAAACCAACCGAGCGGTTGGGCACATCACTCACGGTTTTCGACTGCGTTCAAACCGATACCCTCGATTTCAAATGAAGCGGGCCACGGGGGATTCCGTCTTTCCCCGGCTCTGGTTTCCTGATAACTGTCAATTTGAGATAGGATCGCCGCGGGGAAGAAGCCGGCTCGTGACAAATGGTGCGAGCCGATGGGAATCTACTCTCAGGACTTCCATAGGTCTTGCAATGTTGACCCGTTTTGTCTAATTTAGACAATTCGCCACCAATGAACTTCGGCAAACGGGCAGATAATCGCGCATGACAATGGGCAAAGAGCAGGAAATCGAAGCACGCCGGGTCTATGACCTCTACTGGAAGGGATATCTAACCGGGGACGAAGCGGCGTTTGCTTCGACTCTGGACGATGAAATGAGCGGGATCTGGACGGCCGAGAATGAGGTTTTCGACAACCGGGCTGATATCATCAAGTGTGTCCAGGACACCGCGGACCAGGTGGTAGGAAAAGCTGACTTTCGGAACAGAAACATCATCTGGTCAGAGGTCAATGGGTATTTCCTGATCAGAGAAACTTCCGATCTGTACATTCTCATTGACGGTACCTGGACGTTCTATTCCAAAATCCGTGTATCGACGCTGATGCGGAAGGTCGAGGGAGAATGGAAGATCCGCCATCAACACGGTTCGCTCCCTGATCCCAGAGTGGCCGAAGGGGAGACGTTCGCGCCGGAGCAGATCAAGCAGGAGAACTACCAGCTTCGGGAAGCGATCAAGCGGCGGACCATTGAGTTGGAAGCCAAGAACCGCGAGCTTGAGATAGAAGCAAGCCTGGAGCGGGTCCGAATGCAGGCGATCGCGATGCGTAAACCGGATGATTTGCTCGCGGTGAGCGGAGTACTATTCCGCGAGCTCTCCAATTTGAACTTCCAGAACCTTCGCAACGCCATGATCGACATTTATCATGAGGACCAGAAGTATTTCCTCAACTATGATTTCTCCGATGCGCTGGGGGAATCAATTACCCGAGTTGCATACGACATACATCCGGTGGTGGAGCGGCACCTGAAGCTGATCAGGGGAACGCACGATGCTTTTGAGCAGTTGGAGTTTGCAGGGAAAGAGCTGGAAGACTGGAAAGAATTTCGGCGGAGGAACGGGGAGATGGACGATCCCCGGCTGGATGTGCATCAGGCGCTGTACTACTATTTCTATTCGATCGGAGTCGGAGACATTGGTATTTCGACTTTCGAGCCGATCGGGGCGGAGAAGCAGGAGATTCTCAAGCGGTTCCGTAATGTATTTGATTTTGCCTATCGTCGGTATGTCGATGTGGAGCAGGCGGAGGCGCACGCGCGTGAGACGCAGATCGAGTTGTCGCTGGAACGGGTCCGCACCAAGTCGATGGCTATGCACCGAAGCGAGGAACTGGTTGAGGCATCGGATGTCTTTTTCGAACAGCTGGCATCACTGGGGATAGAGTCGATACGCACGGGAGTCGCGACGTTTGACGAGCAAGGGGAGGCGGTGGAAGTCTGGTCGCGATCGCATATCGACGGGAAATCGGCACAGAAGATTCTTGGAGTAGTGCCGAAGAACAGCCATCCGTTTTTCGAGAAATGCTTTGAAGCATGGAAGCAGAAGCAGCCGTATTTCGCGCAGGAGTTTACTGGGAACGAAGTTGCAGAGTATTACGGCGCCTTGGGGAAGATTCTGTCGTATCCGGTGGCGACGTCGTTTAATCCTACGGAATGGTTCTATACATTCTTCTTTGTCGAAGGCTCAATCAATGTCGTCCGGCAGAGTAAACTCACTGACGATGAGGCGGGGATTCTTCAGCGGTTTGCCGGAGTGTTCGGACAGATGTACCGGCGGTTTTTGGATCTTCAGACGGCAGAGGCTCAGGCACGGGAAGCGAAAATCGAAGCGGCGCTGGAGCGGGTGCGTAGCCGGACTATGGCGATGCAGAAGAGCGATGAGCTGACGGCAACATCATTTGTCCTGTTCGAACAATTGAAGCAACTTGGCGAAGTAGGTAATCAGGTCTCAATCGGGATATTTGACGAACATGAAGAATTCATGTGGATGTATGCCACGAGCTACGGCACGCAATGGGAGAGAATCTCCCGCGTAGCGCTCGACGGCCACGAAGTGATGAAGCGATTCCATGACGCCTGGAAGGGGCATAAGAAATCCCTTGTGGTGGATCTTATGGGTGAGGAGTTAGCCAGCTATAACGACTGGAGGTCAAACCTATCGGATGCCCAGTACACGACCGGGACAACGCTGGCGGAGAGTCGCTGGATAATTCACTGCGCGTTCTTCACTCGCGGACAGCTTTCCTTTTCCACGACCGAGCCGCGTCCAAAGGAGATAGTTCAATTATTGGAGCGGTTTGCGGCGGTTTTCGATTTGACCTATACGCGCTTCTTGGATCTTAAACAGGCGGAAGCGCAGGCGCGGGAAGCGACGATTGAAGCGGCGCTGGAGCGGGTGCGAGCAAAGGCAATGGCGATGCGGGACAGCGGCGATCTGTCGGCGACCACCAGTCTGGTATTCGCGGAAATGCGCAAGCTCGGCATCAATTCCGAGAGAAGCGGAGTAGTCCTTCTTTCAGAGGGTACTCCTTTGCGAGGGACGGTGTATGCAACGGCTACGGCGGTCGAAGGGGAAGCGCCGTCACTCGTAGGAACCTGGCTCGCATCGAGCCATCCGGTCTTTCAACAGCAATATGACTACTGGTTACGGAGAGAAAGCTTTGTCACCACGCTAAAGAACGAAGAACTGCGTTCTTATTATGATGCGATTTATTCGCAGTTGCACGTTCCTCAGCCCCGGCCGGAAGTAGGTGATCGAGAGGAATACGGGTATTTCTTCCCGTTTTCTGAAGGTTGGTTCTATGCCTGGACCAAAGAGCGATACACCGAGGACCAACAGGCAGTGCTGGGGAGATTCAAATCGATTGTTGAACTGACGTTTCGGCGGTATCAGGACATTCAGCGGGCCGAAGCCCAGGCGAGGGAATCTCAGATTGAGGCGAGTCTGGAGCGGGTGCGAAGCCGTACGCTGGCAATGCAGAAGTCGGATGAGTTAGCCGAAACGGCAGCCGTGCTCTTCAGACAGCTCATTGGTCTGGGAATTGCCCCCAATCGCCTCTATATCACGATTATCAAAGACGATTCCGGCAATGCGGAGTTCTGGATAACCGACGAAGACGGTAGCAAAGTGAACTCCGCATTTGCGACCAACCTCGAAAGCAATAGCACGTTTCAAAAGATGTTTGCCGGATGGAAGGAAGGACGTACCTCCATCACGATTGACATGAACGGCGAAGAGTTGCAGCAATATTTCCAGCAACTGGCCAAACTTAATGTCCCGTTCAAGGGCGGGCTTTCCCAGACGCGGCGGGTCCAGACGATCGCCTACTTCTCCAGAGGATACCTTGGAATAGCCTCTCCTGACGAACAACCAGAAGAAACTATCTTTCTGCTGGAGCGGTTTGCTGCGGTCTTCAATCTCACGTTCACCCGCTTTAACGACCTGAAACTGGCCGAGGCGCAAGCGGAACAGGCGCATCGCGATCTAATCCAGTTGCAGGCGGAGAAGAAGAGAGCGGAAGATGCGCTGACAGAGCTTCGGGCGATGCAGGCCCAACTACTGCAACAGGAGAAACTGGCATCGCTTGGGCAATTGACGGCCGGCATAGCGCATGAGATTAAGAATCCGTTGAATTTCGTCAACAACTTCTCGTCGGTTTCGGTGGAACTACTGGATGAGCTGGCACAGGAAATCAAGAACGCGGCGCCGGACAGCACGAATCCGGAGATACCGCTTCTGCTGGCAGACATTCGGACCAACCTCAACAAGATTATTCAACATGGGACCCGCGCCGACGGGATCGTGAAGTCAATGCTTCAGCATTCCCGGGGCGGGAGCGGCAAGAAGGAACCGGTCGACTTAAATGGTCTGGTCAAGGAATATGCGAATCTTGCGTTTCACGGCATGCGGGCAGGGAAAAACCCGATCAACGTTGATATCGTGCTGGACTTGGATGATGCAACCGGCAAAGTGCCGGTGATTGCCGAGGATTTCAGCCGGGTACTGATC
>JBATNE010000082.1:0-20784 GCA_049290195.1 Candidatus Zixiibacteriota bacterium | reverse complement strand
AATCGCACCATCAGGCAATCAAGAGCAGGATTTGTATAATGTTACCTTGTTATGCAACAAGGCATTAGAGGATATTATCGACCGCTACCGCGACCAGTGGATTTGGCTGCACCGCAGGTGGCACATCGAGTCCTAAAATACACCTTGACTCCTACCTGTTTTTCCGCACTTTCCGTGCCGATACTCGTCCATTGTATACTTATGAAGACGCAATTGAGACAGAACCTCATATTCGTACTGCTGGCGATAGCGCTTGTCGGAGTGGCCGGTTGTTCCAACGGAGACGGAACGCTACGCAACACTTCGACCCCGACTGACTCGATCCTTAAGCCGGATACCGAAGTCAAGGGGGCGAAGATCGATCTGTTCGACAAGAGCCAGAAGACGACCGAGATCCTCGCCAAGCGGATTTTGAAGTTCGAAGCCAAGGATTCGACCATGGGGTACGATGTCGTCGCGCACTTCTATGACACCCTGGGGCACGAAACATCAGATCTGGTCGGCGACTCCGCCCTGATTCGGGAGACCACTAGCCATCTGTATGTCTTTGGGCATGTTGTCGTGAAATCCGAAGATTCGACTCGTCTCGAAACCGACTATCTCCACTGGAATCCTGATATCAAGAAGATCCAGACCGACGCATTCGTCAAAGTGTATCGCCACGGCGATGTTGCGACCGGTTGGGGTATGGAAGCCAACCAGAACCTGACCAGAGTCAAGATTCTCAATCAGGTTTCCGGCACGATTAAGAACACTGGTTCATTCGAACCGACCACCGGCAAATAGTTATCCACATCCCCATCGGATGAGTTCGTAATATTTCCTGAATTACTCCAATTTTTCCTTGCCCACACCTTGGTCCTTTCGTTTCCTTTGGCTCCGGCACAAAAGATGAATCAATCTACAACCAGGGTTCGCCAATTGAACCTTTCGGAGGATCTCTGTGAATAATCCGTTCCGCGAGATCAACTGCTTCTTGCTCGCCGGAGGCAAAAGGAACCGCGCCGAAGATTTCCAACCACATGGTGAATTGACCCGCCTCGAGTCGGGTTATCGCCGCTACGCCCAGCTCTTTGAGAAAGTCACCCTCGTGCTCAAAGAAGATCAGGCGCGCGAGCAGTACCTGAACTATCCGCACGTCTGTGACAGCCAGCCGGGATGGAATGCCGTGTACGGGATCGAAGCCGCCCTGCGCAATTCCGATTCGGAGACGGTCTTTATCGGATCGAGCGACATCACCGAATTCCCTCTGGAATTAGTCGTCATGCTGGTGAAGAACTATCAGGGTGAACCGTTCCTCGGATTCAGCGCGCCGGAAGGAACCGGAAAGCAGTGCCAGCCGCTGTTCGGTATCTACAACCGGACGTTGGTGCGCAAGCTGGAAGAAGGTGTCGCCGACGATGCCGCCCAATTGTACCGCGTACTCGAAGCCGAAGGCCGGTTGATTCCGCTCCCGGAATCAGCATCGCCTGAAAAACTCGGCCTCCGCTAGCGCGGCTCTCCCCATTTTGAGCCGCTCAGAGAATATCTTAAGCGGTAACGGACTCCTATTTTTCCGCAATTCCCCGACAGAATTTCAATACCGACTGCTTCCATAGTACGGGATCCGAAGCCAGGCATGACTCATGCCCAGTCTGCTCGAATACGACCAGCTCTTTGGGATCGCGGAGATTCCGAAAGACCGCCTGAGCATCGGCAAGGGTAGCCCTTCGATCGAGCGCACCATGCAGCTGCAACACCGGACAGGGAATGTGAAGAGCATAGTCCACCGGGTTATTGTCGAAGGCGTCAAATCCCTGATCTACCCCACCCCAGAAGACGAGCAAATTGGCCAGAGGAAACGCCGGGAGTTTCATGATATGAAACCGATTCGCCACCGTGGTCAACATACGGTCAAAAATGCCCTCAATGATAATACCGTTTGGCCTCACCCCTTCGACTGCCACGGCCCGCAGTATCGACGCCGCACCCATGGAGACACCGTACAAGATGAGCGGTAGTGTATCGCGTCTTCGATATTCCTGGCACACTGCCGCGACATCGTCAGCTTCGTAGTATCCGATCGATGTCTCATTCCCGGTCGAACTGCCAGAGCCGCGGAAATCGACCAGCCAGCAACTATACCCCATCCCGCGAAATGCCTTGGCTTCAGACAGTAAATCGGACTTCGCGGCGCCGTAGCCGTGAAAGAGTATCACCGTTCCGGACGGTATGGAGCAGGGGATTTCCCAGACATCGAGAGTAATTTGTGAATCGACTGGAACCCTGAACGAGTTGAAATCCAGGCCGTAATCCCAGGGAGTGTGATCGAGTACCGGACGCGGAAGATTGGCTCCTTCAAGGAGAACTTCTACCCGCTGCCGAAACGTTAGTTTCTCTATTGATGTGGTTCGTTCGGATGCGGTGCTGTAATGTGTCATTGACCGCACCTGCCAGTAGGCGGCGAGGTTGGCAAACAGGATCAAACCAGCCGCCGACCAGAGAATTGCGCGGAGTAGTCTCTTCTTAGAACGGATCATTGGGGCATTCCTGGACTTGGTATCTCTGTACCAATTGCTTTTGGGCCGAAACACCGTATACTCATGGTACCTATGCAATACCAATTTGTCGAGCGCATCAACCAATTCTTTGACTTTTCGGCCGCGCAACTTCGCTTCATTTCGATCCTGGCGATTGCCGCAGTCGTGCTCTCGGCCTATGCCTTCATCCGCTCCTATTCCACACCGACATTGCAGACCCCGGATTTGCCGGTCTTTTTGGCGGACGAAGAGAAGTTTGTCGGGCTGTTCGTGCTCGACCCAAACACCGCCCCTGCCGACTCGCTGGAATTGCTCCCTGGAGTCGGCCGTACCCTGGCCGACCGCATCGTGGCATATCGGCAGGTCAAGCCCTTCAAATCGGAGATCGACATTACAGAAGTCAAAGGGATTGGTCCTAAACTATATGAGCGTCTCAAACCATATTTGAGGGTGCAGAAGTGACCGACGAATTCCGCATAGGACTCGACCTACACTCTGACCAGGTATTGGTCGCCAAGGTATCCCACCTGTTGGGCCGACCTGAGATCGTGTCGCTGTCAGCTATCGACAGTCCGCGTGTCGCCGAAACGATCGGCCCCGACACCAAGCCGGTTATCTCCATGCCTGATGATGAAGCCCTGGTCAAGACTATCCACCTGCCGGAGAATCGCTCACAGACACTTCGCGACCGAGTCTTTTTTGAATTGGCTCAATCCATTCTGGAGCCGGAAGAGCGCTTTCGATTCGCCTGTATCGAGACCGGCAATCGCCATCAGATCGGACTGATATTTCGCAACGACCTTATCGCTGCCCGTGCCCGCAGGATTGGACTGCCGCTTCCGGATTTTCACATCCTTCCCTCGGCCGATCTGCGGTCAGTGGCCCTGGCTCACGCCTACAAGTACTTCTGCAAATCGGAGCCGGGTGACCTGATCGCCCTGGCCCTCGTGACAGCAAACCTCGTTTCCATAGCGCTGCTGTACCATGGTCGAATTGTCGCTCTGGGAAACAGCTCGATCGGGGCCTCAAGTCAATCAGAAGGTTCCTTCAAGACCGTGGCGATCGCCCTGAAGACGCTGATCAACTTCAAGCTGGCGGCCCTGCACGACGATGGCATCACCATTCCGCTCAGCGCTCTGTTGGTCCTTGGTGACAAGATCGGTGAATCTGAACGGGCCGTTCTCCAATCGTTCTTCTCTGCACGGGTTGCCCCCTGTAGTCCCGATCAGGTAGTCGAAGAGTCCGTTTCTCGCTCCGGCCTGGACAACTCCTCGAGGTTTCTGATCCCCCTCGGTCTGACAGTCAATTAGCTTGCCTCCCCCTCTGGCCAATCGTACCTTCATTCGTTGACAGCGATTATTTCACCATCCGTCGACAGGATTTGTTCACACATGGCACGAAAAGGCACCAAGCGCATAGCCGTTTATCCGGGCTCTTTTGATCCGACCACCAACGGACATGTCTCCCTCATTGAGCGGGCGGCGCTTTTATTTGACGAGATCATAGTGGCGGTAGCTACTACCCCAAACAAGAACTTGCTCTTTGACGCCGACGAGCGTCTTGCCCTCATGAAGGCAAGTGTTGCCGGACTGGCCGATGCCCGCCGCATCAAAGTTGTGCCGTTCGATGGGCTTCTCGCCAAGTTCGCCAAGGACATTCATGCCACAGCGATCATCCGCGGTCTTCGGGCCGTTTCTGATTTCGAGTACGAATTCCAGATGGCACTGATGAACCGCAAGTTGGCGCGCGAAGTAGAAACGGTCTTTCTCATGCCGGCCCTCTCCTGGGTATACTTGTCTTCATCGATAGTCAAAGATGTCGCCCGGAATAATGGCGATGTTACCGACCTGGTTCCAAAACCGGTGCGTCGCGCTATCGAGCGCAAATTCCAAAAACGAAAATGATGGTGCCTGAGACCGGCACTATGCCGGCTCCCTATGTTACCGGTTTAACCTATGTAAATAATGCGGAGTAATTATATGATATATCGTAATCACAAGGATGACAGCGCAACCCCGGAGACGACGCCGGAAATTCAGATCCCTCTGGCGGATCTGATCAAGATTCGTCGACAGAAGATCGCCGATATTGAAAAGCGCGGAATTAACGCCTATCCCTATAAGTATGAACGGACACACTCGGTGGCCGAACTCCTGGCCAATTTCGACGCCTTTGCTGCAGAGAATAAGGTCATCCGGATCGCCGGGCGCATCATGCTCAAGCGGAAGATGGGAAAGTCTATCTTCGCCGACGTTCGTGATGCCGTCGAACGGATCCAGGTCTATATCAAGATCGATAATGTCGGTGCGGATTCTTTTGATGTATTTGACCTGCTTGACATGGGTGACATCATCGGTTGTCAGGGCACTCTTTTCATAACACGAACCGGTGAGCGGACACTCAAGGTTGATTCATTCGAACTGCTGTCCAAGTCGCTCCACCCTCTTCCCGACAAGCACGCCGGGCTGACCGATACTGAAGTCCGGTACCGCCGACGGTATGCCGATTTGATCGTCAATCCCGAAGTGCGCGAACTATTTGTTCAGCGGACCCGGATCATTCAGATCGTCAGAGACTTTCTCAATAGTCACGGCTTCCTCGAAGTGGAAACCCCTGTCTTGCAGCCGCTCTACGGCGGTGCCAGCGCGCGGCCGTTCAAGACTCATCACAACACCCTTGATATCCCGATGTATATGCGGATTGCCGATGAGCTCTATCTCAAGCGATTGATCGTCGGTGGGTATGAAAAAGTCTGGGAGCTCTGCAAGGATTTCCGCAACGAGGGTATGGACCGGAAGCACAATCCGGAATTCACCATGATCGAGCTGTATTGGGCCTACGCCGACTACCACGATATGGCCGCCTTCTATGAAGAACTGATTCGGCATACCGTGTTCTCGCTCTACGGCTCGCACAAGGTGATGTTCGGCGAACATGAGATCGATTTCGGTCCAAGATTCAAGTGGGTCACCATGATCGACTCCGTCAAGGAAGCGACCGGAATTGATTTCACCAATCTGAAGCACGAACAGGCTCTGGCTGAAGCCAAGAAGCTTCATCTCGATACCGCCGATCTGCACAATCGCGGCAAGGTCATTGAGGCTGTGTGGGAAGCCAAGGTTGAGCCGAATCTCATTCAACCGACGTTCATTGCTGATCACCCGGTGGAGATCTCGCCTCTGGCCAAGAAGCACCGCACTTCTCCCGGATTTGTAGAACGGTTTGAGTTGTTCATCTGCGGGCAAGAAATGGGGAACGCCTTCAGCGAACTCAATGACCCGGTGGATCAGCTCGATCGTTTCCTGCAACAGGGTAAGGCGATCGCCGCCGGCGACGAGGAAGCACAGCCTTTGGATGACGATTTCATCACCGCTCTTTCCTACGGCATGCCGCCGACCGCAGGACTTGGATTTGGCATCGACCGCCTGGTCATGATGCTCACCAACCAGCAGTCGATACGCGACGTAATCTTCTTCCCCCAGATGAAGGAGCTCAAGGAAGGCTCGGTGCCGGTTTCCAAAATTCTGGCCCAGATTGTTGAAGACGAAAAGTAGTATCCTCTGAGTCAGGTCACCTGCCCGGTGACCTGACTTTCTTCCCTTCATTGTGGCTTCTCCGGTTGGATCATCATCACCCTTGCTAATCCAAATGCGCACATCATTGCCCAACTTGGACTGAAACTCGTCAACCCCTCTCCCAGCCACTCGTACTAGCATCTCATTGATTATCAACGCGTTACAGAATAGGCCGAAATTGGCAAGGGATTGGCCCGGCACTTGCACTTACAGCTTTTCAGGAAAAAATATGCTGTTGCCTGGAGACCTGGCTATGAGATCAAAAATTCTGCTCAGTTCCTTCGCCGTGCTGACAGTCGTCCTGTTGTTGTTCGGATGCAACAACAAGGAGCGGATTGTAGAATCAACTCAGTACGTCCACGACATTACTTACCAGACCGACACCGTCAATGTCTACCACACCGATACGGTCTTTCGCGGTAATGACACGATCAGGGTCTACTCCCATGATACCGTCCGGGTAGTGGACACAGCGCGAATTCACGACACAGTCAGAGTAACCGTTACCGTTCACGACACCGTCATCACAATCAAGAATCACTACGATACTCTCACGGTGACCGTGACTGTCCATGACACGATCCTCAAGCCTCAGTGGATTCCGACTCAGCAGATGGCAGTTGTCGCAATGCAGGTGCAGACCGATCCGCAGGTGCTGCAGTTCGCCAACGAGCAATTTGGAGAAACAAGCGGATGGGTCTTCTACAATTCCCCGGCTCAGATGACGATCATCAAGGTCTCCACCGGCGTGTACGATATCGGCGCCTACGTTGACTACTGGACCACTGACTTCTCCGGTTACTATCCGCTTGAAATAGCCTGGCGTATGACCTACAAAAGCGGTGATCCATCGATCGCCACTAACTGGACCATGGCGGACCCACCAGCCGCCCAAGGCATGAAACCTGGAATAAGCATTCCCCTGGGAACTGCCCCCGCGCGGCAGCTTCAGCAGCCGGCTCGATAGTTCAAGACCGACCTGCTGTCAGAAATGTGTCAGACGCCGGTGGTACCTGCCGCCGGCGTCTCGACATCTGCAGCTCACCCAAAAAAGTCTGGACAAAGGGGACCAATGTGCGCCCTGATCACGTATATTGGCGGATGATGTCGCGGTCCTCAACAGGGTTATATGCCCACTAAGATCTTTAAACGTCTGCTCAAGTCGGTTCCATTTGCCGGCAGAATCTGGAACGCTCACGCCACGCGGGTACTGCGGTTCAAGATACTTTTGCTTCTGGGGAAACGAGAAAGCCAGACGTTCACCCGGTTTTACCGGCTTCCTACCCAATTCAAGGTGCTTGCCGGGCCGGTGATAAACTTTCTCCTTGAAGACTCGCCGGAACAGGAGATTCGCATTCTGGTGATCGGCTGTTCCAAGGGAGCCGAAGCATACACCATCAGCGCTGCCCTCCAGAAATACCGACCCGGGACAAAGTTCAGCATCCATGGTGTTGATATCGATCCGTATATGATCACGCGGGCCGAAGCGGCTCGGTATCATGCCGATGAACTCGGTATCTATCCGCGAGACCATAAAGATGCGGTCGCGAGTCTGTTCGTGGAAGAGCGGTCCGAAGAATCAGTGTATGACATCAAACCGGAAGTCCGCCGCCATGTCACGTTCTCGGTTGGCAATGCCCTGGATCCGAATCTTGCCGCGACCTGCGGACCGGCCGATATTGTATTTGCCCAGAATTTTCTCTACCACTTGAAACCGGCCGATAGCAAGCTGGCCTTTTTCAATCTCTGCTCTCTCTTGAAACCGCGCGCCGCTCTGTTCATCGACGGTATGGACCTGGACATGAAACAACGCCTCACCCGCCAGGTCGGGTTGACTCCGATGCTGGACGAAATCGAGACGATACATGCCGACGCGTACGAAGAACGAGGCACCAGCTGGCCGGCTATTTACTGGGGGCTCGAACCAC
Source organism: Candidatus Zixiibacteriota bacterium (assembly GCA_049290195.1). Lineage (GTDB taxonomy): Bacteria > Zixibacteria > MSB-5A5 > GN15 > FEB-12 > FEB-12. Next base: position 12,762 of record JBATNE010000082.1, on the reverse strand, counting down.
TCTCGCGCAGTCGCAAAGACTGGACGTATCGCTACAGCACAATCTTCACCCGAAATCAGACTGTCGGCGAAATCAGCAGTCGCTGATTACAGAATCGTCACCTTGGATACATCGGTCAGGCGACTGGCCGGAGCCAGACTGTCTTTCCCGGCCGAGACCTCCCAATCACCGTCAAACTTCAGTCGCGGATTGGCAATTTCTCGTGCTACGGTGTCGCCGTCATCACCGTGGATTGCCAGTTTGATGCGATTCCCTTTGGCAATCGCTACGGACAGCAGCGCGGTCGTGAAAAGCGTGCTGTAATCCGGCTCCCGCCTCAAGACCGGGGCATCGGCGCCCTCCGAAGGTATGATCTCCTCGATCGGTACAGTGAGTCGCACGATGATCTTGCTGAGGATATCATCGATATCCTGCCGATACCCGCTGTCCACATGCGCAAGCACCGCCTTCAGCGCGGTCACGAGTATCACCGCCTGATGCAGACTGAGATCGTCAAAATTGACCCGCCGGGAACGGGCCAGGCGATACCCATGCGCCGCCTTGTCATAATAGACCGGTATGTTCGCCTCGGAAATCCAATTGAGGTATCGATAGATCGTCCGCTCCGGAATGCCGCATGTTGTTTCGATATTTTCGATTGTGACGGTATCGCGATTCACCAGGAGGTTGATGAGCTGCAGTACCCGCGTTGTTTTACTCATAGCTGTCTGATATCCTCTGCTGAATGGTCGAGGTCGGCTGCTTACCGACCCCGACTCAACTGGGTGGTTAGATGACACTGATTGCTTCCGTAATGGCGATAATGGTCATGGGATCGATCACCACCAGACCCAACGGACCTGGATCCAGCGGCGGCGGCGGTTCCATCACTGGCGGATTTGGGGGGGCATCATCGGCACTGGCCGGTGCTGCAAGGGTGAAGAACACCAATGTGAGTAGTAGGCACGCAATCGAAAACAGGCGCGCTGTACGAGACTGAGAAATGCGAGTCACGGGACCTCCCGACTGTTTAGGGTTGGTTGTCAGGAAGACCCGTAGTGCAAGGCGGCTGCCCCGATGCCTGCATTCCCTCGCATGCAGGCAACATGAACTATGGCAATGAGTTGTGTGGAGGACGTAACCCGAGAGGGGCGCACAGAAGTTGTGTCAACGGCAATGGCCGTTGACACTGTGCGACCTAAGTTGTTGCTGGTGCGATTGCCATCGGTGGCAATCAGGGCTCGAAAATGTGGTTAGGCGGTAAGATCTGAGCGGCTAGAGATCAATGCGGATGTGATATTTTTTGATTTTTCTTCGCAGTGTTGACAGAGGAATTCCGAGTTCGCGCGATGCTCTTGCCTGGTTCCCTTTGGCTCGAACGAGGGACGCGCGGATGGCGGCAATCTCCGCTCGTGCGGCCGGACTGTCCACACCACCCAGTATTACCTGGATTTTACTGGTATCAAGCGGAAGCTTGGAAACGTCCACCTTCTCCCCCGGGTACAGAATGCAGGTTCGCTCAACGAGATTTCGCAGTTCGCGAGCATTCCCGGGCCATCGATACGCCACGAGCGCATCAAGGGCATCATTGGTAAAGTGCGTCCGAATTCCCCCCATCGAAAACAAGTTGAGATAGTGGTCAAGCATCAGCGGTATGTCGGTCGGTCGATCCCGTAGCGGCAGAACCTGGATGGAAATCGTATTGATTCGATGATACAGATCCTCGCGGAACTTGCTCTGTTCAATGAGCCCGGCCAGATCCTTATTGGTCGCATAGACAAATCGTATGTCCACTCGTATCTGACGGTTGCTGCCGACTCTCTCAAACTCCTGGTACTCGAGAACCCGAAGTACTTTTGCCTGAAGGTCCACAGGCATGTCCCCTATTTCGTCGAGGAATAGCGTTCCGCCATCGGCTGCGAAAAACTTACCGTCCCGCTCGCTGACACCAGTCGCCACGTTTTTGGCGACACCAAACAGTTCGCTCTCGATCATACTTGGAGCCAGAGCGGCGCAATTGAGTTTCACCAAGGGCTCTCTGGAGCGAAGACTGGTATTGTGTATCAACCGCGCCAGCAGTTCCTTGCCGGTCCCGCTCTCCCCCAAAAGCAAGACACTGACGTTGGTGCGTGCCACTTGGGGAAGCTGTGTCAACATCCGCAACATCTTGGGATCCTGGGTGATGAATGCGCCGATTGTTCCCAGGCTGTTCAGCTCACTGGTCAAATCGCTGTGGGCAGTGGTGAGTAATCGCACTTCCTTGGCCTTAGTCAGGAACACGGTGAGGAAATTGGCGATGGAATCGAGATAAGCCAGATCTGTTGCCTCAAACAGCGCCGGAATTGAATGGTGATCCAAGTAAAGCACTCCGACCGAGTCTCGACCCTGCATGAGGGGAATACAGGCCACCGATCGGACATTATGCACTACCACGCTCTTGAAATGCTTGGTGCGATCGTCTTTCGTGGCATCATCGACCACAATCGGACGTGCTTGCTCGAAGGCTGACAGGGGAAGTCGGGCGCTGAATTGAAGAACATCGGACAGGCTTTGCTCATCGCAGTTGACCGCTGCTCCCACCTGGAGACCGGAACCATCGGCCTTCTTCAGCATCAACACCCCGCGTTCGGCACCGGTCTGCTCGACCGCAAACTGGATCAAACGATCGAGGGAACCGCGAAAGTCGGTCATGTCTCGCAGGATTTTCGAAATCGATACGTAGGAAGCTATCGTGACAGAGACATCGCCGGACAGCTGTTCCTGAACCGCCAGCCCGCGCTCAAGCCGTTCGATCAGGAACGGATTATGGAGATGCTCGGCAAGCTCTCTCCCCTTGACGAAGAACTTTCGGGCGTGCGCAAACAGCCGCTGCTCGTCGTAGATCGCCCCCAGTCGTTCGGCAATCAGTGCCCCCCAGAAAAGACCTCGTCCGCGCGTCATGATGGTAAAGGCCTGCTTCAGTGCCTTTACTGATTCGCCGAATGACCATGACTCAGCGTGGGCATTGAGAATCAGGCTGACCGCCTCGAACAGCGGACATTCCTTCTGTGACAGGAACGGAAAATCTGTGACTTTGAATGAGGATTCGGCGTCGTCCTCAGTAAGTAATTCCCGCTGCAGAATCCCCAGCGCACAGTAATAACTGCTCTTGATCTCAGCCAGTCGCCGAATCAGAATATCGAGCCGGCCGCGGATGTCCTCACCTGTCGAATAGTAACCAACCAGCAAGTCCCAGAAATCAATTTCCGCTTCCGACGTGGAATCCTTGACCACTTCAAGTTCTCGACGCGCTCTGGCGATATGTTCTTTGCACCGTTCCAGCTCTCCGCGCATCAGATCCAGTACCACCAGGTTTTGGTAGGCTTTGAGAGTTGTAATAGTCGGCACATTTGAAGACACGATGCTCAGCGCACGGTAGAGGGAACTCTCCGCGCCCCCAAGATCTCCCTCGGACAATTTTACGAACCCTTCGGTCACGAGGTAGAACTGAAGTTGCGTGTCGGGGAATTCATCGGCGCAGGCACCAAGACAGCGCTCGAGCCAGAAATGAGCTTTGGGATAATCGGTCAACCGGGTACATGCGGTGACCATCATATAGTAGCTTGATCTCGCCAGACTGGTATTGTGTGCGGCTTCGGCCGCATCGGCGGCCAGTTTGCCATACCGAAAAGCTTCGGAGTATTCACCCAGTTCGCTGCAGACAATTCCGCGCGCCATCGCACATCCAATATAAATTTGATTGAGCTTGTGGCTCTTGGAGAGGGTCAGGGCCGTATCCAGCTCGCGAAGCGCGCCGGTGAGGTTCCCCCGGCGCAAACTCAACACACCCAGTGAATAGTGAGCCAGACTCTCGACCTCAACAACTCCAGATTCCCGGGCTTCACCGGCCACTGAAGTCAAGAGTGGTTCTGCTTCGGCATAGTCCGAGAGCAGCAAGTAAATCAAGCCCCGGAGCCTGCGGGCCTGTAGTCTAAGTGCAATCTCTTTGGGACGCGGAACCGATTCCATGATCTCAGTGACCATGGCGATCGCGCGGTTGTAGTCTCCGCGCTTTACCAGAAGCAGGGCCAGTTCAAACAGGATGGCCGATCGATCGTTGTCGCGAGCGTCACAAAGCGAATACGCTTCCTCGATATACTCCAGCGCTGCCTGTGGGCGGTTGACATCTGTGGCGGCTTTGCTGACTTCCACCAGTGCCTGTCTGAGCATCGCCTTGCCCGACGCACCGGCTGATTTCCTCACCTGAAGAAGGTGCTTCTGCATGAGTAGGAACGATCGCTCCGGCGCTCCGCTCTCTTTGAGCTGGTTGACACGATGAATCAGCTCGTCGGGCGTTACTCCGGCTTTGCGACGATCGGCAGGGGGTGATACAAGTCGCTCGAGAGCTTCATAGAATGCTCGGAGCCGATCATCGCCGACTCGAAAATGCCAAAACTCACCGCGCCGAACAATCTGGCTGGATCGGAGCACGTTGAGCGTCGCACGAAGGCTCGCCCGTGGCGCCTTTTCGGCAGTCTGGGCCAGGAGGGCGAAGGCGTCCGGATGGAAGCCCAGCAGACGACAACTTCCGCAGACAAACTTGCCGAGGGCGCTTTCGTCTGAGAGTTTACGACGGCTGGCAAGCCGAAGTCGCGACATCCAGAAGCGTGTGCGGAGGCGACGTTCCATCGCGTCCAGCATCGTACGGGGAAGAATATCGTTTTCCGCGAGAAAATCGATCAGCATCCGGGGACGACGAACATAGGATGGATCCAGCAGTTGGTCGAGCGAACTGCGCAAGCGTACTATCACTCGCTGCGTCTCGGAATCCAGCGGCTGATCCCCCATCGCCGCCAAGTAATGTCGAATGGAAACGCCAAGCGAGTAGTTGTCGGATTGAACCGTGATCTTTTCATTCGCGGTAAGCTCCGGAGCGATATGCTCCGGCGTACCAAACAACAGGGCGTCCGGGCGGGACTCATCGAGGCAGAGAAAATCCATGTCGACCATGATTGTCCTGCACCGGCCGTCGGCAGCCTGATTGGAAAGGAAATTGTCCAGCTTCAAATCCCCATGGACTAATCCGAGTAAGTGCAGATAGTCCGAAGCTTCGCAGACCTGCGCCAGGGCCTGAGGAAGGCTGGCGCCAAACGTCTCGGGGGTAAGTATCGTCCAGTTCCCGCCGGTCAGAAATGGATATTCCACATAGATCAGCCCTTCCTCGGTGCACGAAGAAATGCCGCTTAATATGCCGGGGGAATGAATGGCCTGTTGGAGACGAAACGATGAAAGTAGAAGGTGGTTGGCGCGTTCGGTGTCGAAACTCTGGCCGTCCCGAGCCACTTTGACGACACAGGCTAGACCGCTAGCACGAACTGTTGCCCTCCAGGTTTGGCTGAAAGCGTTTTCGGAAAGCAGTTCTTCGAGCTGATAGCGCCGCGTCTGTCTGATCATGGTAGGTCTGTTTTCCTGCGGGCCCAATGTTACAACGTCCCGGGAATTCCGATCCCCTTTCCTCGCCCAAGATAATTGATTCCTGGCCGCCGACAACTGCCAACTGGTGTTGGGGCGCTGTCAAATTTTGGCAGCCAGCGAGCTTTTCCCCACAGCGAGCGCCCAAATTTTGGCCGATTCTGACCACTTTTTTTCCATTTTCGGGTTACTTCGCACTTTTGGACATTTTCTACTGCCACAAATTGACATGGCCATCCCCGATACTTCTTGTATGGTGATGTCACTGGCGGGGGTTGTGGGGGTGAGGCGCAACATGGCAGACTTCAGGGCCGGGTCACGGGATTGAAGGCTGGAGGTAGGGTTTTCGGATAGTCGGGGGATGTCTTAATAAGACAAGAGGTTGAACCGTATCGGTTCAACCTCTTTTGTTTTCTGTCAGAATCTGCCTTCAAAGGGCCGGACCATTGAGCTAGTGATGGCCGCCTGGCGCCGATGACACAGCTTCTGCTGCGTTCGCAGCCGCAATTTCATCTTCGTTGTGCTTCTTCTTCGTGAACCGGCTCAACAGTGTGTAGACCACCGGCACCAGAATCAGGGTCAGGAAGGTAGAGAAGAGCAGTCCGCCCACCACGGCGATCCCCAAAGGACGGCGCGACTCAGCCCCGGCACCCAGACCAATTGCAATTGGCAGCACACCGAATATGGTTGCGAATGAGGTCATCAGGATCGGACGCAGTCGGATCGCGGCCGCGCTCGTGACTGCATCGAGCACTTCCTTCCCCTGCTCCCGCAACTGGTTGGAGTATTCGACGATTAGAATCGAGTTCTTCGTCACCAGTCCGATCAACATGATCAGCCCGATCTGAGAGTAGATGTTCATCGTCTGCCTGAAAACCAGGAGCGATACCAGCGCCCCGACCACCGCCAGCGGCACCGAGAGCAAGATAGTCAGCGGGTGAATGAAGCTCTCAAACTGTGCTGCCAGCACCAGGAAGATGAACACAATCGCAAACAGGAACAGGAAGTAGAGTGCCGAACTGGAGTCGCGGAACTCCTTCGACTCCCCCTTCAGATCCGTCTTGATCGAATTGGGAAGTTCAGTCGCTGCAATCTTGTCCAGATCATCGAGCGCCTGGCCAATACTGACTCCCGGGGCAATGTTGGCCGAGATGGTAGCCGAACGAACCCGGTTGAAGTGATTGAGCTCTTTGGGAGCGACCGTTTCCTTGGTATTAACCAGAGTCGCCAACTGCACCAGACCACCCTTGCCACGGACATACAGTTCATTAATTGTGGCCGGCGTTGCCCGATCGGTGGGCTTCAATTGAATGATGACGTCGTACTGCTTGGCTGCTCGCTTGAAGTTTCCAACCACGACGCCGCCAAGGTACGCCTCGAGGGCGGTACCGATATCGGCAGCCGATACACCGAGTCCGGCCGCACGCTCACGGTCGATCGAGAGATCGAGCTGTGGTTTATTGAGACGAAGGTCGGTGTCGAGGTTTACCAGGTAGCCAAGCTTGGATGCTTTGGCCATCATGGCGCCAACGGCGGTCTGCAACTCTTCATACGTATCCGCCTGCAGTACATACTGAACAGGAGCAGAGAAATCCTGCCCCAGCGATGGCGGGTTAATCAGAAATGCGAGTACACCCGGTATTCCCAGCAGCTGTGGGAAGAGCTGCCCGACAATCTGCTGTTGCGAACGGTGTCGTTCCGCTCGCGGCTTGAGCGAAAAGAACACAAATCCGTTGGTCACTCGTCCCGGACCGCCGAAAGCCAACCCGGTCGCAGTGAACAGACCGGACCGTTCCGGGACCGGCAAGAGTATCGACTCCACCTGTCGCATATAGCGGTCAGTATAGTCGAGCGTAGCACCTTCAGGGGCGAGTACGATCCCGAACGCCGTGCCACGGTCTTCGACCGGCACCAATTCGCTCGGCAGCATACGCAGCATGACGACTATAAGTCCCACCAGAACCGCTACTCCCACCATTGAGAGAGCACGATGCCGGAGAACCACGGCGAGCGTGGCGCGATATGCTCTGTCCAGCCAATCAAAGAAGGCGTCAAATGATCTGCTCGCCCAGTTGTCGCGACCACCGTGAAGAGGCTTGAGCATTCGGGAAGCAAGCATCGGAGTCAGGGTCAGCGCGACAAACCCGGAAATCAACACGGCCGCCGCGACCGTGATGCCAAATTCATTGAACAACCGCCCGACATTTCCCTGCAGAAACGCCAGCGGAACGAATACGGCCACAAGCGAGATCGTGGTTGCCAATACCGCGAATCCAATCTCCTTGGATCCATCAATCGCCGCGCGCCACCGGGTCTTCCCCATTTCCATATGGCGATAGATGTTTTCCAGCACCACAATGGCATCGTCGACCACCAGTCCAATCGCCAGCACAAGAGCCAAAAGCGTCAGAATGTTGATCGTAAAGCCGAGAAAGAATGCCACCGCAAAAGCGCCGATAATCGATGTCGGTATGGCAAAAGTCGGGATGATCGTCGCGCGGAAACTCTTTAAGAAGAGAAGAATCACGATCACGACGAGGATAATGGCCAGAAACAGCGTTTCGTTGACTTCGCTGATCGATTCCTTAATAAACGTCGCGGAGTTGTAGGCAACATCCAGCCGCATACCGTCCGGCAACAGCTTGGTTAGTTCCGGGAGGTCGGTGATCACGGCATTGGCAACATCGAGCGTACTCGCTTTCGACTGCTTAACGATACCGAGCCCTATAGCCGGCTGTCCATTATAACGGACGGCGGTTCGTTCGTCCTGTGCACCCAGAGCGACATCAGCAACATCGGAAAGCCTGACCACATCGTCACCATCCTGCTTGACGATAATGGCCGCGAACTCCTCCGGCTTAACGAGTTCCCCTTTGGTTCTGACCGAGAATTCCCGTCCGGCACCTTCGACACGCCCGGCCGGAATCTCGGTATTCTCCCGTCGAATCGCGGCATCGACATCGGCAGTAGTCAATCCATGGGCCGCCATCCGCTGGGCATCCAGCCAGACGCGCATGGCGTAGCGGCGTTCGCCGCCAAGAATGACCGAACCCACACCCGGCAGGCGCTGAATGCGGTCCTTGAGAATTCGGTCGGCAATGTCGGTCAATTCGAGATTTGAATGTCTCGGACTGGAAAGCCCGAGCCAGACGATAGCCTGAGCGTTGACGTCGACTTTTTCGATAATCGGATCGTCCGCTTCCCGGGGCAAACTTCCGCGGACTCGCGAGACGCGGTCACGGACATCATTTGCCGCTTCGTCGACATTTCGACCCAGCTCGAATTCGATCGTGATAACCGAACCCTGCTCTTGACTCGACGATGAGAGAGTCTTGACCCCTTCGATCGTCGAAAGCTGTTCTTCGAGAACGTCGGTGATTTCCGTTTCCACCACGTTCGGGCTCGCGCCGCGATAGAAGGTGGTGATCGAGACTATCGGCGGGTCAATGTTCGGATATTCACGTACCGGTAGTCGGGAATAGGCTACCAACCCGAACAGTATGATTACCAGACTGAAAACTAGAGCGAGAACCGGCCGCTTAATTGAGACTTCACTTAGCTTCACTGGCGCCTCCGGCCGCTGGGGCTTGTTGTCCGGCCGGCGGAGCCGATGGAATCGGCATCACCTTGGCGCCATCGAATAGTTTCTGGTGTCCTGCCCGAACCACTTTCTGACCCGCCTCCAGGCCACCGACAACTTCGACCGTCTCTCTCTGACGCGTTCCAAGCTGGACCGCGGTGCGAACAACGGTGCTGTCCGCCTTAATGACAAAGACCAGGTTCTGATTTCCTTCTCCGAACACCGCTTCATCCGGAACCATCAAAGCGCTGTCCCGTTCGGCCAATACCGCCGACACACTCGCCGACATCCCCGGACGGAATTTCAGTTCCGGATTATTTACATGGGCAATAACGCGGGCACTTCGGGTCGCCTGATCAACCACCGGTTCGATTACTTCGATCTTTCCATCGAGTGCGTAGCCGGGATAGGCGGTGGTAGATATTGCGACTTTCGCACCGCGCTTCAGAAGCGGGTAATATCGCTCCGGTGCGGTGAATGAGATTTTCAGTTCATCGAGCTGGGCGAGCGTCGTGATAGCGGTCCCCGCGCGAACCAGAGCACCCGGGCTGACACGGCGAGCGCCGACCAATCCCGAAAACGGCGCGACAATTCTGGTCTTGGCCAACTGCGCCTGAATCACAGCGATATCAGCCTCGGCAACTTTGAGGGCCGCCATGGCATCATCGTTCTCTTGCGGAGTGGCGCCGCCCTTTTCGACCAGCGGTTTCACGCGATCATACGTCGCTTTCTTCTGATCCCTAATCGCTTCGGCCCGCGCCAGCTGAGCACGAAGTTGGGAGTCATCAAGCTGCGCGATCACATCCCCTTTCCGGATCGGTGCCCCCTCCTGGAACGGAAGGTCGCGCACGAGTGCGTCTATTTCTGATGCCACCGTGATGCTGTTGATGGCGTCGATCGTCCCGACCGCTTCAAACCTGTCCACCACCGCTCCGGAGACAACATCTGCCGCTTCCACCGGCATTGGCGGGGGTGTGAATCCGCCCGAGGCCTGATTCTTGGAACAACCGGCCACGGCCAGTAACGATAGTCCGATTACTACTGCAATTCGAGCTCTTGAACCCATTTCCACGAGTCTTTCCTTTGTTTCGTTTCTGTTGCGAGCCGCGACGCCCGTAAGCGGGGTTTTGACCCCCGGATTTCCCGGCGCTCATACCCTAAAATGCCCTGCAAACCACCCAAGTTCCATAAAAATGGAGTTAGTTGCTCCCCAATAGTAATCGCTTGTCGTGGTTAGTCAATCGCTTAATGAGTTGACAATGGAAGGTCGGTCAGGATGTCCCCTCTTGAAACTACCTGACCGGTCAATCTGATTGCCCCTAAATAGGTTGCCGACCTACCCCCAGACTACTGCCCGCATGGAAAGAGAGCCCAGATCAAAGCCGGTAATTGGAAAAGTGACGCTTTCGTCCGAAGTAGCAGCTCCGGCGGCATACAAGAGAGGGAAAAAGTGATCAGGCGTCGGATGGCAGATCCGGCCCGCGTCGGTCTCAAGCGCTCCAACGAGATATCCAAGATCGTGCTGTTGCATTGCACTGGCGATGTCCGCATCGAACTTCCCTGCCCACTCCGGCGTGCTGTTGTCCCCCCGATGCATACTCATGAAAGCGTGGCGAAGATTGTGCGTGATATTGCCACTCCCGAGAATCAGCACCCCTTCGTGCCGAAGGTCTGTGAGCATCTTGCCGATCTCAGCATGCCCCCTCGGGGCCATCCGCTCATCAATACTCAGTTGAACCACCGGGCAGTCAGCGTTTGGAAGCAGGTGGTGCAGCACGGACCAGGTCCCATGATCCAACCCCCAATCCATACTGAGCGAGGCTCGCTCCTTTCCGAGAAGGCCGACTATTCTCTGGGCGAGAGCGATATCTCCTGGGGCAGGATACTCGACTTCGTAAAGAGGTCTCGGGAATCCGCCAAAGTCATGAATCGTCTTTGGGTGACTATTTCCCGTCACTTGCGTCCCCTCCACAAACCAGTGGGCTGAAATAGCCAACACCGCTTTCGGGCGCGGCAGCAGCTCGGCCTGTCCCTTGAATCCCCGACTCCACTGATTGTCCTCGATCGCATTCATGGGAGAACCGTGCCCGACAAACAGGACCGGCATCACTGACTTTCTCTCACCTGAATTCTGCTGCTCCATAATCCGCTTTCTCAGCCCTGCGAAGACTGACCCTTGACTTTCCCGTTGTACCGCCTGAGTTTTGTTCTATGGAGGTCACAACAATATGAAGATAGAGAACGTTCCTTTTTCCCACGTCGATTGGGAAAAGCTCCCCAGAACTACCGTTCCGGGTGCGTCCGGATCAGTTACCACCCGGATCCAGCAGTTGGGTTCAATTCGCGTCCGCATAGTGGAATACTCCACGGGCTATCTCGCCGATCACTGGTGCTCAAAGGGGCATATTCTGCTTGTACTGGAAGGAAAATTGACGACTGAACTTCAGGATGGCCGGACATTCGAACTGACCGCCGGGCAGAGCTATCAGGTCGAGGACGATACCACTCCGCACCGGTCACAAACCGATACCGGCGCAAAACTCTTTATTGTGGATTGATCGGATCGAGAAAAGTCAGCTCACTACCAGGCGAATCCCTTTGCCGTGGATTCCCATGATCTCAACTGCCTTGTCATCCTTGAGGTATTTGCGGAGTTTGGAAACAAAGACATCCATGCTCCGGCCGCTGAAATAGCTCTCATTTCCCCAGATGGTCCGGAGGGCATAATCACGCTCGACCGTTTCATTTATATGCAAGCAGAGTAGGCGAAGCAGCTCCGATTCTTTGGGTGTCAGCTTCAGCTGACTTGATTTGTAAGAGAGCAGCTGGCGGGTTGAGTCAAATGTATAGGCCCCAATTTCAAAAACCGTCTGCGATTCATCCACCGTCGTCCGCACATTGCTCCGCTTAAGTACCGCTTCGATTCTGAACACCAGCTCCTCGATACTGAACGGTTTGGTGACATAGTCATCGCACCCGAGTTTGAACCCTTCGATCTTGTCTTCCTTGAGCGATTTCGCGGTCAGGAAAATCAGCGGCGTCTCCTGGTCCTCGACCCGAAGCTCACGAGCGAAAGTGAATCCGTCCTTGCGCGGCATCATGACATCCACCAGACAAAGATCAAACTTTTCGCGCCGATAGGCCGACTGCCCCTCTTCCCCGTTCGGGCAGAGTTTGACATCGAACCCCTTCATATGAAGGTGCTCCTGCAAAATTGATCCCAAATTCGGATCGTCTTCCAACAGCAGGATTTTCTTGGGCATTATTCCCTCCCTGCCGATGCTACCGGCAATGCGATCGTCACCTTTGTTCCCTGGCCCACCACGCTGTCCAGCGTGATCCGTCCCTGATGCGCTTCCACCATGAGCTTAACATAGCTCAATCCAATGCCAAATCCCTTCACATTGTGCACGTTGCCGGTGGGGACCCTATAGTATTTCTCAAAGACCAGCTTCCGATCCTTCTCTTCGATTCCGATCCCATTGTCGGCAATAGCGATCAACAGCTCATCCCCTTCGTTCGTAGTAGTAATCTTGATATCCGGCGTGTCGGCGGTGTATTTCAGGGCGTTGTCTAACAGATTGTATATGATATTGGCCATATGCAGCGGATCGCCGGAGATGGTGGCTCGCTCCGCCAAGAGCTGGGTGCTCAGAACGCCGCCGCGTCCCTGCACTCGAAGCGTGACCGCATCGGCCGCCTTCCGGATAAGGTCATGCATATCAACCAACGTGGCGTTCAGTTCATAGTCC
>JBATNE010000081.1:0-29149 GCA_049290195.1 Candidatus Zixiibacteriota bacterium | reverse complement strand
TGCATCGGTGGGCTTGTAGATAAGGGCAGCGTTAGTACTTGCTACGCATATGATCAGCAACGAAATCACACACGTGAGAAATCGTGAGCGCTTGGACATTTGGTGTATCCTCCCTGTGAGGGACTTGGTGATTGTCCAGGGACTACACACAGCATAGTTATGGTGACCGTGTGCGTCAACGATTAATCGGACGATCCGAGCTCACACAGCACGAAACGCGAATTATGCGCCGTTCTGCCCAAAATTGTTCACGGGCAGGGGGGAAAAACGTACCCTCCGCCGGTCAAAAAGCTGACCAGCGCCGACAGGTCCGACAGGTCAACGGTCCCGGCACCATCCAGATTGGCTTCGTTTACGCACGGCAGAGTGTAGCCGCCACCGGTCAAATAGATGACAAGTACGGATAGGTCGCTTAAGTCAACGATACCTGATCCATCGACATTGCCCCTGGTGCCGATACAGCAGATTGCGGCATCACATTCATCCGGAATACCGTTGTGATTGGCATCGGCGGACGTGTGTGAGGAAATATCCAGATCATCGGCGATCCCATTCCCATTGCAGTCAGGTTTGACCGTCCAGGTAATGGACTTTGACGCCGAATACTTGCGCATCAGGGTGGTAGGGAATGACATCGTAGCTGTCAATGTCCGGGTATATGGAGCGCCAAGAGCATAGAGTTGTTTGGTATCGAGCGTGACTGCAGAGTCGGTGAACTGCGGGAGGACGGTCGTGCCCAGTTTCCACTCGTAGGTCATCTGCCCGATCGGAATTGGCTTCAGTGCGAATTGAGCGCCGGCGAACGGCAGCAGGACGGTCATGCCGGAATCGGGACCAATACTGTCGGTGAGGTTGACCGATGTTGTATAGGTATGGATATGGGCTTCGATGCAGACGGGACAGAAGAACTGATTAAGGGCTTTCATTTCGCAGGTGTAGCAGGGGCGATAGATGCCGGTGGTCAGGTAGCGGGCACCTTCATACGCACCGACAGCCGGATACAGCGAGCCATTGTTAGGAGTTGGAAGCGGCATTCCCCCTTCGACCCAGATGAGCCATTTGAGTCCTGGACCGGAAAAATCATAATCGACGTTCGGTTCACCGTCCCCTGCCGGAAAGCCGGGGTATGGATCGGAGTATTCATCGGCCAGTCTGGCGAAGGTATGTCCGGTCTCATGCAGGGCGACTTCGGCCGCCGAACTATGAACCGAGATAACCGAGACGCCGCCGCCGGAACCGCCATAGGTTGTTGAATTCACCAGAATGAAAATGTTATCCCAGAGTCCGGGGCCAACAAAGGCATTGGCAGCATCGACCGCGCGAACATAACCGGTACCATCGACCGCAAGCAGTCGCTGAATGTTGTTTACCCAGAATGATGAATTGAAATAGGTGTCCTTGAACGTCCCCTGCGGATCGTTGTCGGTACCCTGCTCATTGCTGGCGACATCGATGCGGTAGACGTTGGTCCCTTTGAACAGAATATTCCATGGTGATTTGTTGTTGAAGGCATTGACGAAATTGTTCGCGGCGGTGGTAAAGGCGCCGGCATTAAGATTGGCCTGAGTGTAACCATCGCCGAGAGCGACAAACACCAGACGATTGTTGTCGGGGCCGGTGTCGCGCAGTTTGACCGACGACAAAGGACCATCGCGACGCGCAGAATTCTGATTGATGCGCTGGATCGGGACGACGCTGGTGGTAAAATCGAGTCCGGCAGGAACCGGAAGACCTATTGCAGCTCGCTGAGCCACCGAGGCTCGTGCAAATCTGATGGCGGATGGCGCCGTAGCAGGTGCGGGACCGGCAAGACGAAGGACCATGGCACCATCATCGGGAACGATGCGCTGACAGGGAGTGCCATCTTCGCCGGGGGCAGTCAAAAACCCGACCGGCATCTCGGCCGATGTACTCTGCAGTGCGTTTCCGGATTGATCGAGCCAGTCGATATTGTAGGCGATGCGGATAGGAGCAGATTCGATTCCCGGTGTCCGTATTTCCTTTGGGCTCGGGGGTATCGGGGCGGCTTCAACAATCTGAAGGCCGGTCTGATCATAGGTGAGGGTCAATTGCCACATCTGACCTTGCGAAGAAGCCAGTGCGGAACCAACCAGGATGAGCATAAGACAGAGACTGATTTTAGCGATGCGCATATGAATGTCCTTACCGTGCAGTACAAGCCAAAGATAATATGTTCCATGAACTTTCCAAGAGGAATTGGGCTTCGGTTTTCGGGTTTGACTGTCCGAGGGGTTTCTTGTACTTTTGGCGCACAATGAACACCCCTAACAAGCTGACCCTTACCCGGATTATCCTGGCCCCGATATTCATGTTCTTCTTCCTGGAAGACAGCTTTCAGATGCGGCTTATCGGCTTGATTCTCTTCCTGATAGCGGCGCTGACCGACCTGTTCGACGGCTATCTGGCGCGCAAGTACGCGATCTCGACCGGGTTCGGGAAGTTCATGGATCCTTTGGCGGACAAGATTTTGGTCTCCAGCGCCCTGATTTCGTTTGTCTCGCTGCACTATGCCTCTCCCCTGCCGGTGATGCTGATTATCGGGCGGGAGTTTTCAATCACCGGGCTTCGGCTTCTGGCGGCCTATCGCGGCGCCCTGATTCCACCGAGCTGGTGGGCGAAGGTGAAGACCTTCTTGCAGATGACGGTGGTGGGTGTGGTGATGGCATACATCTTCGTTATCACGGCGATAAAGGATTATGGTTTGCACGTTCCGGCGCTGGAATCGTTTGACCATCTGCTCTGGTTCAATCTTCTCCTCTGGGTGACCGCAGTGGTGACTGTCTGGACCGGAGTGGATTACGGAGTTAAGTATTTCTCAATGATCAAGAGTGTGTTGAAGTAAGGAGTCTGATGCCTTCCTGGTTAACTCGACTTATCGCAACCGGACTCTGGACCGGTTATTCCCCCACTGTCCCCGGGACAGTCGGCACCGTGCCGGCGCTGGTACTGGTCTGGTTTCTGTTCGGGCTGGGAATCTACTGGCAGATCGCGGCGACGGTGATTCTGTTTGTGTTGTCGGTCTGGTTTGCCGGTTTGGCCGAAGAAATCCTTGGACATGATTCCAAGAAGATCGTGATTGACGAATGGGCCGGGATGGCGGTTTCGACGATCTTCCTGCCGCACACGATCGGCGCCTATCTGGTGGCGTTCGCGGCGTTTCGGATTTTCGATGTCGTCAAGTTGCCGCCGGCGGCGCAATTTGAAAAACTTCCGGGCGGATGGGGCGTTACAATGGATGATATCGCGGCCGGTGTACAGGCCAATATCCTGACCTGGATTGTGATCGTCCTGGTCGGCAAACCGCTGGCGATGTAACCAACGAAGAGAGTTCTGATATGGATGTAGAAATAATCACGATCGGCGATGAAGTTGTCACCGGGCATACGGTGGACACCAACTCGGCGTTTATCGGGCGGGCGCTGACCGAGATCGGTCTCCGGGTCAAGTACAAGACATCGGTCGGCGATGAACTCGACACGATGGAAGAGGCGCTTCGGATCGGATTGAAGCGGGCGCAAGTCGTGATCACCACCGGTGGGCTTGGGCCGACCGACGATGACATGACCAAGCGGGCGATCGTCAAGGTATTCAAGCGGAACCTGATTTTTCACGAGGATGTCCTCGAAGATATCAAGGAACGGTATCGCCGTCGCGGCATCGATATGCCGGCGATCAATCAGAATCAGGCGCTGCTGCCGCAGGGAGCGCGGTTCTTTCCGAACAAGTACGGCTCGGCAGTAGGAATTTGCATCGCCGAAGAAGGGCGGATATTTATCGCCCTTCCGGGTGTGCCGATGGAGATGCGGCAGTTGGTCACGGACGAAGTGATTCCCTATCTCAGAAGTCTCAAGACCGGCCAGACGATCAAAGTGATCAAGCTCAGAACGACCGGCATTATCGAGTCGGCGCTGGCGGAGATGATTACATCGAAAATCAAAATTGATTCATCGATCAATCTCGGCTACCTCCCTTCCCCGTGCGGCGTGGATCTCCGAATTATCGCGACCGGATCAAACGATGCCGATGCCGAGGAGAAGGCTACAGCGCTGGCGGAACAGCTGGTTGACACGGTTGGGAAATATCTCTACGGGCGCGAAGAAGATTCGCTGGAAAGCGTGGTTGGGAAATTACTGGTCGAGCGGAATCAGAAGATGTGCGTGGCGGAATCATGCACCGGCGGTCAACTCGGAATGGCGATTACGACGATACCGGGATCATCGGCGCACTTCCAGGGAGGCGTGATCTCGTATTCGAATGATGTCAAGGTCTGGCAACTCGGGGTTGAAGAAGATCTGCTGGCGACTGCAGGCGCAGTGTCCGAACCATGTGCACTGGCGATGGCTCTCGGTGCGCGAAAGCTGTTTCGATGCGACTACGCGCTATCGATCACCGGAATTGCCGGTCCGGATGGCGGGTCCGAAGAGAAACCGGTTGGGTTGGTCTATATCGGACTATCATCCGAGAAGAGGACGTTTGCGCGGAAATTCCAGTTTGGATCAAATCGGGAATTCAATCGATCGCGTGCAGTGTATGCATCCCTTGAGCTGCTCCGCAGAGAGATATTAGGAATCGTATGATCAGACTCTTTATCGCCTTTCCACTGGAACAATCGGTGACCGACCAACTGGGGCGGATGATAACGTCGCTCAAGCAGTACGGCGCCGATGTTAAGTGGGTCGCGCCGCAGAATATTCATCTGACCACCTGTTTTCTCGGAGATACCGATCAATCCAAAGTTCCGGCGATCAATAAGATTATCGATGAGATAGGATCGCAGCACAGTAAAGTCGTTACCAAGATTAGTTTGGTGGGCGGGTTTCCTACAATAGAACGGGCGCGGGTGATCTGGGCCGGGATGGCCGAAGGTGGGGAGCAACTCGGAGCGACGACGACGGCTCTGGTTGGAAAAGTCCGTCGACTTGGTTTCACGCTCGATGACAAACCGTTCAAGCCGCATCTGACTTTGGGACGAGTTCGCGAAGGTGGGACGATGGGGGAATTGGGGACATTTCTTAAGAGCTATTCCTATGATCCAATTCCGGTGACGTTTGATAGGTTGACGCTATATGAGTCAACCTTGACGCCTCAGGGCCCAATTTATAAGGGATTACATTCGGGGATGATGAAGTAGGGGGAAAATTGGCGCACCCTTAGAGCCCTAGTAGTTTGCGAACATCGCTGGTTGTCTTGAAAAGTCTTGATGCCTCGTCGTTGTCCATTTCACATCCGGTCGTATCGATCGGTTTGTCGTTTTCATCAGTGAATTTCCGCAGCCTGAGAACTTCATCACCAGTCTTCGAGTAGTACACACTCATGTGCTCTCGAAAGATCTCGGTACATCCGCTGGTAAAGGTCGAATAGTGGGTGTCAATTCTCATCAGCCTGCCCTCGTCATCGTAATAGTAGCTAACATCGAGGACCCAGTCTCCAGATTGACTGATCGGTGCTTCTCCCAGCTTAACAATCGCCCCATTCGAATCAGTTACAACGTTGTAGGTAGCGTCTATGGACTCCCAATCGGGCCAGATCAAAGTGTCGGGAATAGGAAGAACTCTGGAGCTATCTATCAACGAGCAAAATACTCTAAAATTCTGGTTTAGATGCCTGTCAATCGAATCGATTGCAGAGACTGCTGAGTCAATACTGGCTCTTGTCATATTGATGTTTGCTGCCCCGCTGGGCATTATAGAGAGAAGGGCGAAAGCTACTATTGAATACATGTAGGGGCTCCCGGTTCAAATCTCAAATCGAATATGTTTGCCCCAACCTATGAGTTGAAGAAGCTGTCATCAATTGTCAATTGGGTTGACCGCCCCATAAAATTGGTCGGGGCGGCTCCTGTTACGGAACCGCCCCTGGAAGGGTTACTCTGAAGGGGGACCGAAATATTATACACACCCTCCCCTCTTAAGATTTCCACAATTGTTCTTTTTTGGCCCCAGAAGCCATAAATCAGGTAACGCATTGTAACCGAATATGTTAGGGTCGTGCTGTGCGACCGGTTAGGGTCCGGCTGGCCGCTCGGTGAGGCACGGCAGGGACCGGAACGGCTCCTTTTACTGACAGGATCTGTCAGGGGGGATTTGTAGTTTGGGGCAGACGGGAAAAGTGATATACTTGAGGAGTTTACTATGGTAACATCGGAGATGGAAACTTCACGTAGGACGGTTATGGAAAGCAAGAAGATCGACATAAAGAAGGGAAAAGGGGAAATGGCAACGTCGAATTCGACTATGCCGGATCGAAAGAAAGCGCTCGATGCGGCTCTGGTACAAATAGAGCGGTCGTTCGGCAAGGGTTCGATCATGCGGCTTGGAGATGGCACGATTGCCGAAGTCGAAGTCGTTTCGACCGGCTCCCTTGGATTGGATCATGCGCTGGGCGTCTGGGGAATCCCCCGTGGACGCGTGACCGAGATTTTCGGCCCGGAATCGTCCGGTAAGACGACGCTGACCCTTCACATTATCGCCGAGGCTCAGAAAGTGGGCGGCGTGGCGGCGTTTATCGATGCCGAGCATGCGCTGGATGCCAACTACGCCAAGTCATTGGGTGTCGATGTCAGCAATCTGTTGATTTCTCAGCCGGACAATGGCGAACAGGCGCTGGAAATCACCGAGACGCTGGTACGTTCCGGCGCGGTGGATATTGTCGTGGTCGACTCGGTGGCGGCATTGACTCCCAAGTCAGAAATCGAAGGTGAGATGGGGGATTCGCACATGGGGTTGCAGGCGCGGCTCATGTCTCAGGCGCTTCGTAAGCTCACCGCGATTACATCCAAGTCACATACGGTGATCATATTCATCAACCAGATTCGTATGAAGATTGGCGTGATGTTCGGCAATCCGGAAACGACCACCGGTGGTAACGCTCTCAAATTCTATGCGACCTGCCGGTTGGATATCAGGAAGATTGCATCGATCAAAGAAAACGAAGAGGTGATCGGCTCCCGCACTCGAGTGCGTGTGGTGAAGAACAAGGTAGCGCCGCCGTTCCGCGAGGCGGAGTTCGATATTATTTACGGTAAGGGGATTTCCCGCTCCGGAGAACTTCTGGATCTGGCGGTGAACCATAATATCATCGATAAGTCGGGATCATGGTTCAGCTACAAGTCGGATCGTCTGGGCCAGGGGCGCGAGAATGCGCGAAGGTTCCTCGAGGAGAATACCGAGATCGCCAATACTGTGCTCATATCAGTGAAAGAGGCGATGGGTTCGGCTCCGGCGGCGGTGGTTCATGCGGGGGCTGAAGACGGCGACTAAGCTCTAGTCAAATTCATGTGTTCGCTTCCCTAAAAGCCGCCGGGTGTAACGACCCGGCGGTGTTTTTTGGGGGGGAACTTGACAGAGTCGTGGGGAATTGCGTCCTTTATGATGGACTGCAAATGGGAGGTACCATCAATGGGACAATTTCGATTCTTGTCGTCTGGCATGTTGTTGCTCGCAGCGCTGGCACTGCTGTTTGGAACCTCAGTCTTAGCCAAACGGCCGTCGGCCATACCGCCGTCGTCAGTTGTAGTTAGTGCTGATTCCGTTCGGGACACTTTTCCCTCCTCCTATGACAATTCGATCCCCTACTACATCAGGACGCACGCCAATCTAGATTTTGCCATGCCGGTTGTCACCGAGGTCAGACCGATGGCGGCCTCCGGCGACGTTCCACCACAACCCGCCATTGTCTGGATGAAAATCCGTCTCAACCAGAATCACACCGCGAAACAAGCGGAGATCAAGTACTGCTCGCTGCCCAATCGTGGATACGAAAGAGCCGCCATGAAGGCGGTCTTGGGTCGCAATTTTGAGACGGTGTCAGGAGAGAATGAACCACCTGATTGGCTATGGCACCAGGTCCTCTTCACCGGCGAGAAACAGGCGTCCCTGGAAGATTCCCTCGGAATCCCATGTCCGGATGACAGCCCGGTGTGCGAAATCTGGCCGATCATGATTGAGATGCGCAAACCACAATATCCGCGGACCGCAAAACGCCAGGGGAGAACCGGAACAGTGTGGGTCAAGTCGTTGATCGACAAAAAAGGTATGGTCCGAAGTTCCTGTGTTGGGAAGTCCAGCGGCTGGCCAGAGTTGGACAAAGCGGCGGTCGCGGCATCATTCGGAAACAGGTATAAACCTGCTCTGGAGGATGGCCGTGCTATTGCCATCTGGGTCACTTACAAGGTGGATTTTAAGCTTGATCGCTAGTTGCTTAAGCCGCCGGGTGTAACGACCCGGCGGTGCTTTTTTGTTGGGGGGTGGAGGGGAATCGTGCGTCGGTTGACTTTGGCGACCGTTCGATCTACCTTTAGTGGCGGAGGATATCAGTATGGCATTTCAGTATGCGGGGTTGGTACGGTTTCTCGCCGGGTTCATATTGTTAGGGGGCTTCTTCAGTGCTCAAGGGCTGGCAGCAGCGCAAGACAAGTCATTTGATCCACGTCCAGCAAGCGAGCCGAAGATCTTCAAGAAACTGAGAGCGGCGGATTCCTCCGAATTTACCAGGTCACGCTATACGAGCTACACGCTCGACAGTGCAAAAGCCGCCACTGCCGGCAACCGATTTCAGTTTGTCTGGCTGAATGTTCAATTCAACAAGGATCTCACCCTGAAGAAATCCAAGGTGGCCTACTGTTCCGATCCGGACAAAGGGCTCGAACAACTGGCGAGAGATGTCGTGAAATATCAGAAGGTGGTTCCGGTACCCAAGAAATGGGTCTCGATATGGAGCAATGACAGCGAAGAGACCGTCGAAGGAAAGTGGTACTGGCATCGGATTGATTTCTATCCCACGGAGAAGACTCTGCTCGGCGAAGTGTACGGACATGAACCGAGGAATGTACCCGCGAAACTGTACGGCCTGGCGGGGAGTCAGTGCACTGTCCCTGCCCAATCGGTTATCCATCCGGACTACTTTCATGATTCGGTTGTAATTGGTCGATCGACGGAGATCTGGTTCAAGGTAGCATTTGCCAATGACAGCATAGTTCAGATGGACCCGGTCTATTGCTATCAGTGTGACTCGGACGAAGTAGCTTTGGCCAGAGACAGTCTTAGGGAGATGAAGCTGAGACGACCCGACGGTTCCAGCCCGAATGCAGGTTGGTACTACCATCGCATCCTTATCCTGGCCGAAGGGGACCGCTTCACACCAATTGAAGATGGGGTTCCGACTCCTCTGGACACAACGTTCCTCCCCTACGAAATGGAATTGAACTTCCTGCCGGAGATGGTCTATCTGTATCGTCCGGAGTACCCGCCTGACGCCAAAAGGAACGGCCAGGTAGGGACTGTGTGGGTGAAAATGCTGGTAGGTGACGAGGGAAGAGTGCTGTTGGCAAAGGTACAGAAATCCAGCGGATCTTCGTCGCTGGATAGCGCGGCAGTTGCCGCATCCGAGCGTGACTTATTCAAACCGGCGGTTCTCAACGAAAAGCCGGTTCCCTACTGGGTTACTTACCCAGTGGTGTTTAAATTCAAGGAATGAGCGACGCATTGCAAATGGAAGCTCCTCTGCCGGGGGAGCTGCAAGATCAACGCTCGCTGGGAGGTGTAGGTGATGGTTCGATTTCTGATTTCCGCAGTTGCAGTGTTTTTCACTGTAGCGGGCTGTTACTCCAAGAATCCAGAGGTTTCGCTTGAGTGCGTTGACCCCTACCCGATGCCCAATGAAAATGCCATCGTCAGACATAATGTCGATCCTCAGGTCATTTCCCGAGTGGAACCGGAATATCCGCGCATTGCCCACCAGGCCGGATTGACCGGTACGACGGTGATGAATGTTCTGGTCGATCGATGCGGAAAAGTGAGGACAGCAAGAGTAGCGACATCATCGGGGACCCAAGCATTGGATGACGCAGCAGTTGCCGTGATGTACAAGTGGCGCTTTAGTCCGGCTTCGGATGCCGGGATTCCGATAGCGGCATGGACATCGGAGACGATTGAGTTTAAACTGCCGTAGGTTACAAAGAGTAGGTATGGATTGCGTATGAGACGAATTTTCCCATCACTGACGCTCACTATGTTGACGCTACTAACCGCTCTATTAGCCGGTCAGAGCATTAATGCCGAGGACCCGGTAGTTCCGCCTGCGGATTCAGTCAATCCTCCCGTTGATTCGAGTACCAGATTCCCTTCTCATTACAATGCCAGAGCGATGGACCCGATCAACCGGTCCGGCAGCGACGACTTCACCTATCCGCCGATGACTTCGTTGCGACCGATCCCGGCCAAGATATGCAGCCATGACTGCAAAGCGGCTTACGTTTGGCTGATGGTGCGCATTGGAAACTTTCACCGAGTCACTGACTGCAAAGTCGTATACTGCTCTGTACCGCAAGACGGATTTGAGCAGACCGCTATCGATGTGGTCAAGAACCAGGAAATCTATTGTCCAAATGGAAATGAGACCTGCTCGCAGTGGTTATGGCACCAGGTGATTTTCCTGGGGGATAAATCTGTCCCACGTTGCGAGGAGTCCGGGGACCCTCGGCCTGAGGACTCCGTTCTCTTTGACATTCCTCCGAGCATGACTCACCAGGAGCGACCCGATTACCCGCTGGCTGCAAAGCATGATGGAGTTCAAGGAACGGTTTGGGTCAAGTCGCTGGTTGATTCACTTGGGACGGTTCGCATTGCCACTGTTGGAAAGAGCTCCGGTTCGGGACCGCTGGACTTTGCGGCGGTAAATAGTGCGTGGAAGTGCCTCTACAAGCCGGCTCGCAATAATGGGAGGCCGGTAGCCATCTGGGTAACCTACAGGGTCGATTTCAAACTGCACAATTGATAGGAAAGAGTGCAGCAATGCGGTGCATGCAACAGAAGCGGCAACTTCGAAGTCACCCTATGAATGCGGTGCTCATACTTGGCTTAGTTGTTCTGCTCAGTAGCGGGGGTGTTACTGTGCGGGCGCAGGGAGAGGATTTTGACGTCGTTCACGTGATCGCGCCAAGATCGGCGGTCACGGACATTATCAAACCGACGGCGAGCCAGTGTACTAATCCTCCTCAGACTATCGTTCATCTTTCGCCGAAACTCAGCCATACACTGGGGCAGGTTCGTGGTGAATACTGGTATCGGGTGCAGTTGGGCAGTACCGGGATTGCCAGATTGGAAGAGGTTCTCTGTCTTCCTCCGGACAAGGACCTGACACGGCTCAGTCGAGACACCCTTCTGGCCAGAGCTGGAGACCTGGTAACCAACGACACGCGGAGAGATGTCTGGCTGTTTCATCGAGTGGTACTCCTGACTTCTGATGATGATGTCGACGCGAGAGAGCTGGACATACCCTCTTTGGGGAAGATCACACCAGCTGACACAATTGACACTGACCCCAGGCTGATTTCAACCCGGAAACCGCTGTATCCGGTTGAAGAGTGGGGGGACGGACATGGCGGTATTGTTGGGGTGGGAGCATGGGTGGACCGCGACGGCAAAGTGCGCTACGCAGAGGTAATCAAGTCGTGCGGTTTTGAAGGTCTGGATAGCTCCGCAGTCAAGAGCGCGTACGGATACAAATTTGCTCCGGCAACGATGATGGGGAAGCCGATTGCGGTCTGGGTCGCATTGGGTGTCAGATTTGAAACGCCGTGGCCATTGGTCACGGACCACCGGGGCCCATCTGCAGTCAAACCGGATCGTGACGGTAACTATCCAGAGGTCTATTCTTCAGATATCCTTGATTCTATCGAAATTGGTCTGCCGGCGTTGATCTTGGCCTACCCAGCTGTAACCGTGGTGACTATTGACAGCAGTGCGGTATCGAGCAAAGACAGCGCGCCCGTGTTTGTCTGGATGATCGCGCAGATCAAGCGATTCAACAAAGTGGCGAACTGTGATGTGGTCTATTGCTCTCGTCCGGGAGAAGGATGGGAGCAGTCTGCAATTAAGGCGGTCAAAGGATCGCGGCTTGAACCCAACCAGTACTGTTCGGTTGAAAATGGCGGCTATTTGCACGAGGTGCTGTTTGTGCCACCCGGCTACATGGCCGCACCGGAAACAACTTTTGTCTCTTCCCCCGATGACATCATTCGGAAGGAAGTGGAACCATCATTGGTCAAACGGGCAACGCCCAAATATCCTTCAAGTGCGAAGAAGAGCAAGGCGGAGGGTGCGGTTATGGTGGAGGCAGTTATTGACTGTACCGGTGCCGTCTCCTGGGCTGGAGTATGCCTAGGTTCCGGAACAGCAGCACTTGATAGCGCCGCCACCGAATCGGCCCGGAAATGTCTTTTTGTCCCAGGGTTCAAGAATGGGCGGGCGGTCGCCAGCCGAGTCCGATGGAAAGTCGAATTCAAAAGTGGGGACTAACCCCGGCTGAACGGCCCCAGCGGTGCTCCGATAGACTTTGCCAGGGAATTTCGACCAATCCCGTCCCCCATCACCGCCCCACCCCCAAGCCGGGGTTGGATTTGTGCTTGTTGACCGGCCGGGACGGCATTATTGTACGTTGAGACCGGGGTGCGCCTCAGGGACGGTCGGTCCTGGCAACTTTTCACTCCTTCTCCCCGTATCCTCCGGTCCAGGGCATAGCAGGGAACTTGTCCGGCAACCTCGTTGTTTACCAACATGCTTGGGTAAACTTTCTGGGTCGCCGGTAGAATAGGATAGAATGGCAGACCAGAAAGCAGACATAGAGAAGCGTAAAAACTTCGAACGCGAGGCGCTCCCTCACATGGATGCGCTGTACCGTACGGCTCTGCGCATGACCAAGAATGAGAATGACGCGGAAGACCTGGTGCAGGAAGCGTTCGCCAAAGCGTACCGCTTTTGGGATAAGTTTGAGCCGGGCTCGAACTGCAGGGCATGGTTGTTCAAGATCATGACCAATATCTTCATTAATGAGTACCGCTCGAAGTCCCGTGCGCCGGTGGCCGTCAATGTTGACGATATCGACGACAACTTTCTCTATGGCCAGCTCGCCCAGAACGGCTCGGAAGACAATCCCGAACGGCAGTTCTTCGCGAAGATCTTTGACGATGATGTGAAGAAGGCAATCGAGGAATTGCCCGATGATTTCCGGATGGTGGTCATTTTGTCGTTCCTCGAGGGGTTTTCCTATCAGGAGATCGCGGAAATCGCCGATCTTCAACTTGGTACGGTCAAATCGCGGCTGCACCGAGGACGGAAGCTCCTGCAAAAGAAACTGTTTGAATATGCGGTGAGGAACGGCTACATCAAGGATACTGCTAAATGAACTGCCAGGAAGCTCTCGACTTACTGTACGATTACCTTGACAAAGAAGCGTCCGAAATCGATGTCAAACAGGTAAAAGAACATCTCGACAACTGTCATACCTGCTTTGAGAAATACCAGCTCGAAGAACAGGTTCAGAAATTCATCAACCTCAAGATGTCTGGTGAGAAAACCGGCAAATGCAGCGAGCATCTCCGGGATTCCATCATGTGCAAGCTCGACAAGATCGACGAGGAAAGGGGTGTGGCCCGAAAACGGCCTCCCTTTTGGAACGCCACCTACGTCCTAGCCGCAGCCGCCTTTGTCGTTGTGATTATCGGCGCCGCCTACTTGGCCAACGGGTTTTACAAGCATCACGAAGAATTCGGCCCGCTGGAACAGGCGCATTTCTCCACCAATGATAATCTGGCGACATTCGCCAACAGCCAGTCTACTTCTTCCGCTCTGCAGTTTGCTTCGGCCAACTGGCATTACTCAATCGACAGTGCCGTGGAAAACTATCAGCTGGTTGGTGCTCATCTGGAGACCGTCCAGGGAGTGCAGATGGCGCATCTGGTATATCGATCGGCTTCCGGCGAGTTGCTGTCCGCGTTTCTGGCACCCTCAAGTTCCTTCCAAATTCCGGAGAGCTTGACCGGCAGCAAAGTCACCAAGGGGAGTCTGTCATTTTTCGATCACAACTGCCGGGGATGCAGATTGCTGTATCATCGCGAAGGAGATGTCATTGTCGTGACGGCATCGACCGATCATCAGGCTGACCTGTTCAGCTTCATCCCGGGGAGACCGAGCATATAGGGTGCTTAGAGCTGTTTTAGTTGCCCCGACCGGCGGGGAACTGATATGTTGGCCGACATGCGGATTGTAACCCTGTCGGCCATTTTTCTTTTATCCCTTTCCTTTTCAGCAATAGGCGCCACCCATGATGCCCATTTCGATTCCACCCAGGTGTCATCGCTGATTGCCGCGCAGAAACTTCTGTTTAACGATCAATTCATCGCCGCCGACAGTTTCCTCGAATCATACTCCAGACAATACCCTGATGATCCGGCGGGACTGCTGTTTCGGGCATCGGGGCTGTTGGCACAGATGATTGATCGGGAAGAACCGTTCTGCCAGAGCCAGTTTGATTCCCTTCTGCAGCGTGCGAAAAAACTGGCTGAGGAATCAGTAGCCGATCCGGTGCCGCGGCGATCAGCCTGGATGCATCTATTTCTCGGCCACGATGCGGCGTATCGCTCGCTCTTCCAATCCCGATTTGGATCGTTTACATCGGCGATTTCCAATGGTTATGGGGCCAAAGGGGAATATGAAAAGGCGCTGGCGGCCGACTCCACACTGCTGGACATATACGCTGGGCTCGGGTCGTTCCATTACTGGAAATCAGCCAAGGCCGGATTCCTCCGGTGGTTTGGCATATTCAAGAACGACAAGAACCGGGGTATAACCGAACTGAAACGGGCGGCGGACTCATCGCTATTGTCTCGGGAAGCGGCGCGCAATTCTCTGATATGGGTTTATTTCGACAGCGACAAGCCGGACTCCGCGGAGATTCTCGTGCGTGAGGCGATGACGCGTTATCCGAACAGCCGTTCTGTCCTCTGGCCGCTCGCGCAGTCACTGTACGATCGCAAGAAGTATGCTGAAGCAATTGGGATATACGAAGAGATTCGCGCTCGCATATCGAGTGATCCGGGGAATTACTTCAATTTTGTGGAGTGCGACTATTACATCGCGCTGTGCAATGACAGGCTGGATCAGGAATCCGAAGCCAAAGAGGCGGCGCTCAAATTGGGGGATTATTATGACGCCATTCCCAAAGACACGCGCAAACGTCAGCAGGGAAAACTCGGCTATCTCAAACGACTGGCCACCAGCGACGAATAATCAGCTGGGGTTCGAAGTCGGGATCTGAATCCGGCCGCTTTCATCCAGAAGACGGCACCCTTCCATCATAATCGATTCATTAGAATAGAAGTTGTTCGGCTCCGGAAGATTCTGCGGTGTGACCGGCTGGATATTCCAGGTTCCGCTGGTCCAGGAGATTCCCTCGTAGACAGCCTCAGCTCCAGTCTTTTCGCCGCTCTCGGCGTAGATGATGTCTCCCTGATTGAGGAAGACGACGAGTTTCTTCTGGCCGGCGTTGATGACGAGCTTGGCCGTCTTGCGGCTCGGGCCAAGCGCCTGAAGCAAGTCGATCAGATTCATATCTTCGAGATGCCCGACCGCGCCGGACTGCTGGACGACCTCTTCCCGCTCCTTGGCCTTGGCTTCGATACGCGCCTGAATCTTTTTCATCTTAATGAGCAGCAGGTTCAGGTTGTCGTCGGCCGGAATGACATCCTCGAGTCCTTCTTCGAGCAATACCGACATCTGAGTCGCGAGAGAACCTTCGGTCAACAGGAAGGTCGGGACGCGATCGATCGCGACATTGCGCTGGAGAAGATTTTCAACCAGACGATTGACTTGGTCGGCGCCGCCGCACTCGAGAAGAATGACGATATCCGGACGGCTCCGCTTGAACAGCTCGACAAAGGTATCGAAATTCTGTTCGGCGACCGTGCGGAAACCGGCGCTTTTGATGCGGAGTTCGATGCTATCCAGCTGGTCCTTGTCGACACCGTAGAGCATGACCTGGCTGTATTTTTCCAGCTGGGTGATACTCAGGATTTCTTCCTGAATCATGGCGATAAACGCCTCGACAACTTCGGCCAGGAACAGCTTGCCGATCAGCTCGCGGTATTTCCGCTTGATGGCGTCGAATTTATCAAGAGAGAGCGTGACATTAGTGCGAATCGTCTCGCAGAAGATATCGGTAACGGTAAGGATGTTACCGCCGAGAACTTCGATCGGAAGCCGCTTGGTGAATTTCTCCCGCAGATTGATGTACATGGAGCGGAGAATTTCAATCACCAGCGGCGAATAGTTGAGCGAATTCAGGAGTTTGACGGTCAGGTCTATGTGCGAACGGTGATCGGTCGCCTGTCCTGTGTTGCCGTAATAGAATTTGGCGAGGTCGTGCAAATAGGCGGCATTAGTGATGACGAGCCGGTCTTTGTCGGCGAGTTCGAGTCGGATACAGAGCTTTTCGACATACTGCCCGACACGCGCGGAGTGGTTGTTGGTCGATCCGCCGGTCGAGGACAACAGCGACGTAAACAGCTCAAGGTTCTTGATGAGCAATTCGGATTCCAGCACGCCGGCATCGAGGCTCAACAGCAGGCTGGCCGCGGATTCATAGTACCGCACTCTGGTCTTGGGGGAGATCTTCCGAAGGCGATCGATCAAGTCGATATAGTCGCCGGAAACGGTGTCCTGAATAAAGACCGAATGGAATTTGTGATTGCCGATTATCCCGATAGCGTCATCGGCCGAATCAGTCCGGACTACTTTGAACCGGTCCCGCTCGAACATCGTTTGGAGCTGAATGCCCGAAGCAGCATCATCGGTGACCAAAAGAATCGAACCGCGTGACTGCTTGCTCTCCCCTACCGCCAGCCCTCCAGAACCGGAGAGCGGGTTGCCGGAGACATCAGTAATCCCTGAGCCGTATTCCGGCGTGCCGTCTCGGCCGAGGTAATAGCGGGCGATAGCGACATTTAACGCCAGTTCGGCGGCGACATACAGCTTCACCGTTTTGCCGGCCGAGACAAATTTCAGTTCGTTGATCAGATCCGGGTTGGAGGGATCTTCGCAGGCAATGCCTAGGACATTGGCCGAAGCATCATACGCGAACGGCATCACTTTGCGGGCAACGGCGACAGTCGCCGGGACCATACTGACTATTGATTCAGGAATGTCCTGATGAGAGAGGACAATGCCGTCGCAGCCGAGTTTCTTGGCCAGCACGCCGATCAGGGCAGCTTCATCGATAAACTGCATTTGAAGCAGTTGCGTGCCGAGGCGACCGCCATACAGCTTCTGACGCTGGAGCGCGGCAGAAAGCTGGGCTTCGGTAACCAGACCTTCGCGAAGGAGGATTTCA
Source organism: Candidatus Zixiibacteriota bacterium (assembly GCA_049290195.1). Taxonomy (GTDB): domain Bacteria; phylum Zixibacteria; class MSB-5A5; order GN15; family FEB-12; genus FEB-12. Next base: position 11,965 of record JBATNE010000081.1, on the reverse strand, counting down.
TCAAGACGGAGCGCGCGTGTAGTTTCTGACATAGCCGTCAACGACTCTTTTTATTCTCAGGTGTGGTCATCCATGCCGACAGGCGGACTGGTTCCGCCGATCCCCGGACGATCCAAAGTGGAGGGTCAACTGCCCCCTCTTAAGCAGCTATCCTCCTGTCTCTCATACATCGGCAAAAACGGCCTACAGTAAAGGGTTAGGGTCTGGAAATCGCTGTTCAGAAATTGCACAGCCGGATCGGTAAGTGGCGGTACGGGATGAAGTTGCTCTGGCGCTTAAACAACATTACTTTGGGTGCATGGATGACAAGCGGAGAGAGACAACGATCAAGTTGACGGCCGAAGTCAGTTGCGCGGGTTGAGCCTCTAAACTTGGGCCAAAGTTTTTGGCCGAAGCATTGAAGACCCTGCCGCAATCGAGCCACCCGGACCTTCTGGTCGGGTTCAACAAGGCTGACGATGCCGGCATATTTCGGATCAGCCCGACTCAGGCGCTGGTGCAGACGGTGGACTTTTTCCCGCCGATAGTGGACGACCCCTATTGGTTCGGGCAGATCGCCGCTGCCAATGCGTTGTCTGATATTTTTGCCATGGGAGGACGGCCCCTCACGGCGCTGAATATTGTCGGATTCCCGGTCGGGACATTGCCGACCTGGGTGCTGACCGAAATTCTCCGGGGCGGCAATGACAAGATCACCGAAGCCGGCGCGGTGGTGGTCGGCGGACACTCGATCAAAGACAAAGAACTGAAATACGGTGTCTCGGTCACCGGGATTATCGATATCGACAAAGTCCTGACCAATTCCGGGGCGAAAGTCGGGGATCAGCTCTTTCTGACCAAGCGGCTCGGGACAGGAATTATCACCACCGGTATCAAACGGGATGCGGTTGACGCGAAGTTAGCGGATGCAGTGATCGCTTCAATGGCGGCACTGAACCGAACAGCATCAGAGCTGGCGCTTGAGCACAGCGCACATGCCGCGACCGACATTACTGGCTTTGGGCTCTTGGGACATGCGCTGGAAATGGCGAACGGCTCGGGCGTGACGATCAAGATATTTGCCGGAAAACTCCCGCTACTCCCCCGCGTGCTGGAACTGGCCGCCGCCGGGATGATTCCGGGTGGAGCGAATGACAATCGGGAATTTGTGCAGCCTTCGGTGACAATCCGAGAGGGTCTGGACAAGAATCTCGAAGCGGTTCTGTTTGATCCGCAAACATCGGGTGGGCTGCTAATTGCAGTAGCTCCGGACAATGCTCAGAGTATGCGATCCAAGTTGGGTCAAGCCGACTTGTGCGCGGAAATAGTCGGTCAGGTTGAGGCGCGCGGAACATCTCCTCTCGTAGTCGAGTAGCCGGTCTATTCACATCCTAATTCATTTCACTACAACATCTTAACATCTTCAATCGGGATTCTCCTACCTATGAGGGAACCAATCTTGTCGGGTCAGGTTTTAGGGACTAAATTGCTCTACATTACCTTTAGTGTAACAAACTTAGGAGGTTCTCTAAATCATGGCTGATCATTTCAAAGTCAAACCGCTCCCTTATGCATATGACAAGCTCGACGGGATTTCTCAGCAGACCAACACGTTTCATCATGACACCCATTACGCTGGGTACATTAAGAAGCGGAACGAAGTAATCGAGAAATTGGCGAAGGTTGACCGTTCACTGGCGAATGCCAACTACTCCGAATTCGGCGGGTTGAAGCGTCACGAGACGTTTAACGCCGCGGGACAGCTTCTGCACGAACTGTTCTGGGATGTTCTTGGCGGCGACGGCAAGCCGAGCGGCGAAGTGCTCAAGCATATTGAGAAGTCGTACGGAAGTTTCGACAAGTGGGTCGAAGATTTCAAGGCATCGAGCATGATCGCTCTGGGCTGGGTCGTGCTGGCCTGGGATCCTTCAGATGACAACCTCTACAATTTCACCGGCGACGCCCACAACCAGGGTGGCGTGTGGGGTACATTCCCGCTTCTGGCGATCGACGTGTACGAACATGCGTACTACCACGATCAAGGGCCGGCGCGCGCGAAGTATATCGATGCGTTCATCAAGAATATCAACTGGAACGAAGTGAACCGTCGGTACAAGATTTTCGCCAAGATTGCCGGGGAGTTCAAAGCGACCTGGTAAACATGTGGTAGGGCACGAGTCCTGTTCAAGACGAGCACCGCGAGGCGAGAAATCCCGCCTTCAAGCGGGACACTCGTGCCAATGGACTCCACAAGGCACGTCCGCAGTGGGACGTGCCCTACCAAGATCGACAATTCTTCTTAGACATAGCCGGTTTCCGGTCTTCGCGATGTGCGGAGATGTGGGACCGGCTTATTTTTTGGTGCCCGACTGCAAGTAGCTGGTTCGTCCTAGGATTGTCAGCAATAAGCATTCGATCTCACTACAATGCCCGGGAAATCCGACGTTTGGTTCTTATCCTTCTTAGGCTTCTAACTAGCCCCAAGGATGGCAAGCAGACCATAAGTAACCCAAATAGGAGATCTGGCAACCATGTCCAGGCACCATTGCGCCGTGATTGTGGGGCAATAGATTGCAAATGTACTGAGTCGTTAGAAAATGATGACTTTGCAATTTTCAGCTCTTCATGAGAAGCCAAGCTGAGAACTCGAACAGCTGTGCTGTCAATTGGATCCGGCAATAGCCTAAATGGTCCCCTCTGATCACTACTGGAACCTATCGTATAGTCAATCTTAGCACTTGGGTCCAGCCTGTCCCAATACGCAATGTACTGACCTAGCAAGAACGTGCAAATGCCCAAAACAAGGACCCCGCCAAACAAAAGAGGTTCAAATCGCCTTAACGACTCCCTTTCGTCCCCTACCGTCAATTCCTGCTTTGAGAATGTCGTATTGGCAATACGGTGGTGTATTTTCAGAACAGACCAGGGGTCGAGTGTTTCGCTTTCTCTGCTGACTTTGCTGTGAGATGGTTGAAGGTCAGCCACCTGGCGCACTAATGCAACACAATTGATCACTTCCCCCCTCCTCAAAAGATCCCACCGGACACCGGCAGTTGACTTACTAGTGAGCTTGACACTGCAGACTACCCCCTTAGAGTAGCTTCGTATGTTGAACTCGCACCACTCCAATTCCTGCGGCAATTCAATAGTGACTTCTGGTGCTGTTGATTTGATTTCTATGTCCATGGGTCCATCATTGAAGAAAGTGACATTTAATAGCGCGAGGCTCTTGTTTATCGTAGCACTCTTGTATAGAATTTCAATGCTAGGAATTTCCTTAACTATTGAATCGAATAACTGAATAGCTGGCGACCCAAAGACACGGACTTTCCCTCTTCTAATAGACTTGCGATAGAAGAAATAGGAAATGAGTCCACCGACGACTAGACTGATGACTGTGAAAACTAAATTCTCTAGAGATACATATGGAAAGAGAATATCTTGAAATACCCAGATCATGGGAATCTCCCCTCCGTTTGGCTAGTTGTTGTACGAAAAGTACGCTGTGTACCAGAAATCTTCAAGCGCAATCCCGGCGTCAACTTATCTTTCTAAGGGTTTCCTCGGCGCGACCATCACCGACTTTTCACGCTCAACTGAAACCAGTCCCGGCTTGGCGCCGCGAGGTTTGCGGACATAGCGACGTTCAGTATAGATCACCGGCACCAGCGAATCATTGCGGGCTTTGGAATGAAAGGCGGCAATAGCGGCGGTTTCTTCGATCTCCGCTTTCGATGGCTGAAACGACTTGTTAGGGAATTTGATCACAACATGCGAGCCGGGGCATTGCTGGGTGTGAAACCAGAGTTCATACGGCTTGGCAAAATCAAAAGTCGTGCGATCGTTGTCAGAACCATCTCGGCCAACAAAGATGGTCAGGCCGGTGGAGAGATGATACGGCTTGTACGGCAGCCGCTCCAGTTGAGCTCCACCTTTCCCTTCGGCTGAACCGGGGCGGAGAGCGGCGATTTCGGCGCGGTATTTCTCCGATGCTGATTCAAAGGTCCGGTCGAGATCATCGGACATCTGCTTCAGCTCGGCAAGTTCATCGCGGGTGATTTCCAAACGACGTTGGAGCAGCTCAAGTCCCTCGCGTCCCTTGCGGTACCGCTTGAAGTATGCTTCGACATTGTCATTGGGGGTGAGGGACGAATCCAGCGGGATCTCCAATTCACGGTGCGGCTCAACCAGAATGTTCTCTACTGTCAGTGAAGCCATCCCCCGCTTGATCAGGTGACGGTTGATCTGAAGAAGTTCCGCCTGCTGTTTGAGTATCTCCCAGTTCTCAGCTTCCTTAATATCCAGTTCCAGCTTGTGAATTCGCTTCTCGAGCCGCTTGATGGCGTGCGAGACGATTGCAAGCGTGTCATCCCGCTCGGAGACTTCTTCGACCTGCGCCTGTTTCCGCCCAACCAGTTCAAGAATCCCAAACGAAAGGGTCTTGAATTTCTCCGGCTGGGTTTCGATAATCGAGAGTTTAAACGGATAGACTTCGACTCCAGCCGGTGTCTGGTAAAGATAACCAGGGGCATCGGCAACAAATCGCGAAGTCATATCCCCGATCGCCTTGGTGAGGGATTCCAATTCAGCCGTGCTTATTTCTCCAAGGGTGACATCTTCGCACTCCGCGCGCCTCGCCGCCTCACGGGCCATGGTCTTGTTGAACCCGAGCAGACGCTTCTCCAATAGGACGGGGGTGTACATTGAAGTTCCATCTTCCCCCATTTCATCAATAGTTGCTTGAAGAATGCTGGAAGTGACAGTAGTCGGGTCGAGTTTGTTGGCCGGGAGAACCGGATTGTAGGGGTCACCTTCGGCGAACTCCCGGTTGCGAAGGGTGCCGATCCGTTTCGAATCTGAGTCCAGAAGCCAGATATTGCTATTGGGGCCGATAGCTTCGATAGCAAGTCGGGACCGTTTTCCATCAGTATCGATATCAATATAGAAGATTCTGTCCAGCGATGGCTGGCTGACTTCGGTAATAACTCCGCCGACAAGGCTGAAGATCGGCCAGGGCTTTTCTTTGGTTTCGATTTTCAATTTCGATGCCGGCACCAGAAACGTCCCGGAGCCCGAAGGATGAAACACCACTCCCAGCGCCCAGGTACCGCCGCCGCTCTTGATAAACAGATAGCCGGCCCGCTCCTTTTTGTAATACTCGGTGGCGGAGATTCTGCCGCCGACAATCTCGCGAGCAAGCTCGGCGATCAGCGCCTTGATATGGAGTGAGGTTTGCATGGCGCGAATATATCCCTCTTAGCGCATTGGTTCAAGGATTGGTTTGACGGCTTGAGCGCGCCGGGTTATCTTATTAGGCAACGAAAGGAATCGTGACATGGACCGGGATATTGAATCGTTCCTGAATTGCCACTCATGGGCAATTGTGGGGGCATCATCGCAGCCGCGATCATTCGGTACGTACGTCTACAAGGGGCTCAAAGAAAAGGGACTGGATGTGGTCGGCGTCAATCCCAAGTACAGCGAAGTCAACGGCGACAAGTGCTACGGATCACTTCGGGAATTGCCGAAGCGGCCCGAGGCAGCTCTGTTTGTATTACCGCCGTGGGCGGCTCCGGCGGCTGTAGCCGAGGCCAAAGAAGCAGGCATCACAAAAATCTGGTTTCAGCGCGGGGCCAACTACGAGACTGCGATCGAAGAAGCCAGGAAGGCCGGTATGACGGTGGTATCCGGTAAGTGCATTCTGATGTTTGCCGCGCCGGTGAAGGGGATTCACAAATTCCATCGTTTCCTGTCGCGTGTGACAGGAAATGTAATGCTGACGTAAAGATCGACTTTTCGGGGGAGAATAGAAACAGTTGCCTACAGCGGCATTTCCATGATGCGGTACCGCTTATACGGCTTGGCGCCCATCTGCTCGGCTGAACGACACATCAGTTCGTTCGTCTCAAGAATCCAGGACAGCTCCGCCCACTTGTAGCCCAATCTGAGGCCGTCGTTATGAGTTCTCACAAAGAACATCATATCGATACCGCGCTTCTGGAATTGTGGGATGACACCCATCGTGATCATTCTGACGCCGTGAACCTTGTTCCGGACTTTGGTATGCCAGAGAAGCTTGAGCAGCCCGAAGGGGAACAATGACCCCTGAAGGTGGATGAGAGCCTGATTGATATCAGGCAGTGCGACCGAGAACGCCACCGGGGTACCTTCGTACTCGGCGATAAAGATCATGTTCGGATCGGCGATCTGCTTGAGGTTCTTGCACTGATAGCGGAACTCGGCTTCGTCCATCGGGACAAAACCCCAGTTATGCGCCCACGCCTGGTTGTATACCTGGAGCAACTTGGTGACTTCGTTGTCGAAATCCTTGAAATTGGCGGTGCGGAGTTTAATCTTGGAGCGCTCGCGGAGTTTCTGTTCCACCGTGATAATCCGCTCCGAGATCGGATCATCTTCGGTAATGATGAACCCCAACAGATCCATAACCTTCTTGAGCCCAAATTTTTCGGCAAGGCGCGGCTGATAGGCAAAGTTATACGGCATCATAACCGTCGGCGGCAGGTCGAATCCTTCGACCAGAAACCCGATTTCGTGGTTGGTCGAGAAATTCATTGGCCCCCGCATCTTGTCCATTCCTTCCCTCTTCAGGGTGATCATCGCGACTTTGAGCAGCTTGGACGCTATCTCGTTGTCATCGGGGGTATCGAAAAAGCCGAAGAACCCGGTCTTCTCATGATGGAAATCGTTGTGCGTATAGTTGATACAGGTGGCGACGCGGCCGACGACTTTGCCATCCCGCATAGCCAGAAACAATTTGGTCTTGGCCGTCTTATAGAAGGGGTTTTTGTCGAGATCGAAGAACTCCTTGCGCTCCATGCGGAGTGGCGGGACGAACTGCGGGCAGTCCTTGTACAGTTCGTAGGGATATTCGAGAAACTGGAGCAGCTGAGGGTGTGACTCAACTTCGATTACTTCGATACTTCCCATAATCCTACGAGATCAATCCGCGTTTCCGGGCAACTTTGGCAATGGTCGAAACGACACGATCAAGTTGTTGCTCGGTGTGAGTCGCGGTGTATGATGTCCGTATCATCGCATGGCCGGGCGGAACGGCCGGGGCAATCACCGGGTTGGTGAAAACGCCATTATCGAACAGATCTTTCCAGAATGCAAAGGTATCGAGATTCTCGCCGACCACGATCGGGACGATCGGGGTGGCGCTATTGCCGATATCGAGCCCCAGGGCCCTGAATTCGCGCTGAATCTTGTGGGCGTTGTTCCAGAGATGTTCGCGCCGCTCCGGTTCTTCCTGAATGATATCAAGCGCCACCAGTACCGCAGCCGCTGAGGACGGGGTAATGGAGGCGGAGAATATCATGGAGCGTGCGGTATGCTGGATATATTCGATCACCTGGTTCTTACCGGCGATAAAACCGCCAAGGGCGGCAAACGATTTAGAGAAAGTCCCCATGACCAGATCGACCTCGTCGATCAGGTTGAAATGTTCGGCCGTACCGGCGCCGGTGGCACCGAGCACGCCGATCGAGTGGGCATCATCGACCAGAATCTTGGCGTCATATTTCTTGGAAATGCGGACCAGTTCGGGAAGCTTGATGATATCCCCTTCCATCGAGAAGACACCATCGACCACCACCAGGATTCCGCCGCGTGAGTGTAGATTCCGGACGCGAGCCATCACCCGCTCGAAATCTTCCATATCATTGTGGGCAAACTTGTAAATCTTGCCGTACGAGAGGCGACAGCCGTCAACAATACAGGCATGATCCTGGCGGTCGATTACGACCGCATCGTTCTTGCCGACCAAACAGGAGATTGCGCCAAGGTTTGTCTGGAAGCCGGTCGAAAACACGAGGGCGCGTTCCTTTTTGACGAATTTGGCGAGACGGCGTTCGAGTTCAAGGTGCATGTCGAGTGTGCCGTTGAGGAACCGGGAGCCGGTGCAGCCTGAGCCCCACTTCATCGCGGCGTTGGCGGCAGCTTCCTTGACACGGGGGTGGTTAACCAAGCCGAGATAGTTATTGGAGCCGGCCATGATACATGGCTGACCATCCACGATAACTTCGTCGCCAGGCGCCGACTGGACCGGATGGAAGTACGGATAAATACCCATATCCCGAACAGCCTGGGGCTCGGTGAACTTATAGCATTTTTCGAAGAGGTCTACGTAGACCGCTTCGGCCTTGTCCTTAGCCTGCAACGATACTCCTCGCACGGGTTAACATTGGGTTACAAGCGGGCAAGGAACTACTTTCCCTCGGGCTTGTCAAGCTCTTAGCGGGCAGCAGAGTCGGTGGAAAAAGAGGGAAAGTCGGGACGATTTCACCAGCCGGACGCGGGGCAAAACTGTGCAAAATCAACAGCCCGGACCCACCTTTCAAAAAAACTGTGCCATTCTAAACCGCTGTCATGTATAATCCGAAGCGCCGGTCCGTGCGATCGGACGTAGCCGAGCAGATCGGTATCCCTACTTAAGTCGGAGTTGAAGATAGCGAATTCCTTTGCGGTGACTCGTACTCGATATGGCGCGCTGGTGTATGCCGTGGCTGCCATTCTCATCACGTCGGCGTTGACCCGCCTGGCCCTTCTATTTCAGAACTATGGAGAACTGGAGGGTGCGAGGTGGCTGTTGATCTTCGCCCTGCCGGCCGGCCTGATCTTTGACCTGGTGGTGGCCGCTTGGGCGTTCTTCCCGTTTGGCGTCTTCCTGCTGCTGATGAGAGACCGTTGGTTAGCCAGCAAGGGATGGTACTACGGCTCCCTGGTGATCTTCTTCTTCTTGGAATTCTTCCTGCTCTATGTCGGGGTGGTGGAGTACTATTTCTTCGGTGAATACAATGCTCGGTTCAACGCGGTCGCAGTCGACTATCTGGTTTTCCCCCATGAAGTTCTAACCAATATTTGGGTTTCCTACCCGGTTGTTCCGGCGGTCCTGGGGGTTGGGGCGGTGGTCCTGGCCTGGACCCTTTCGACTCGCAAACCGGTGAAGCAGTCGCTCCGGTCGGCGACACCGATCAAGACTCGTCTGATTTGGTTTACGGCGCAAGTAGCTGTCATGATTGTTGGAACATCGGTCGTGACTCCCCGGTACGCCCGCATTTCCGACAATCGGATTGTCAATGAGATCACCATGAACGGCATCTATGCCTTTGCCGATGCCATGATAACGAACCACCTGGAATGGGATAGGTATTACGCCCGGATCGACGAACATGCCGCGGTCGGCAGGCTCCGCACGCTGATGAATCGTCCGGACGTGTCGTTTCTCCAACCGGCCGACTCCCTTTCCATTGATCGCAAAATCACCCCTGTAGCCGGGCCTGCCCGGCCACTCAACGTGGTACTTATCCTGGAGGAAAGCTTCGGGGCTCAATACGTCCACAGCCTGAATCCAAACGGACCGCAGCTGACTCCCGAGTTCGAAAAACTCGCGGCCGAAGGACTGCTCTTCACCAATTCCTATGCGACCGGCAATCGCACGGTGCGAGGAATGGAAGCGACCCTTCTTGGTCTCCCCCCTATCCCGGGTCAGTCGATCATACGACAGGAATCCGGGCATAACGTCTTCTCTCTCCCGGCTCTGCTCAAGAGTCTTGGGTACCAGACGCTGTTTCTGTACGGCGGCTATTCCTACTATGACAACATGAAGGACTTTGCTCTCAACAACGGGATCGAACGGGTGATTGACATCAACGATCCGGAATTTGCCACGCGAACCTACAGCACCCTCTGGGGAGTGTGCGATGAGGATTTGTTCAACAGCTCGATTCCGATCTTTGACTCGCTGCAGAAGCAGGGAAGGCCGTTTTTCACGCTGATGCTTACCGTGTCAAACCACAGTCCCTTCGGATATCCTGCAGGACGGATACCCGAGGATCCAGCCCTGGGTCTCAGAGACAATGCCGTGAAGTACGCCGATTTTGCCCTCGGGAAATTCTTCCGTGACATCAAGAGCCATCCCTTCTTCGACAGCACCCTCTTCGTCATTCTTGGGGATCACGGTCCCAGGGTCTTTGGACCGGCGGAAATTCCGATGAATTCCTATCAGATACCTATTCTCTTCTATGGTCCTCATGTAGTGCCGAACGGTGTTCGGGACAGCATTCTCGGGTCACAGCTGGATGTTCCTCCAACCATTATGGGAATTCTGAACGTCCCGTATAACAGCCAGTTTTTCGGTGATGATCTGCTCAAGTTGGCCCCGGAAGAGGGGCGGGCATTCTTGTCGTTGAACCGGGATGTCGCCATGGTCCGGAATAACCGAATGGCGGTGCTGGGAATTCACCAGACGAAGGAGCTCTGGCTGCGAGACGGTACAACCGGTGAATTTACGTCGCTGGATTTGACCGAGGATCCGGATCTGGTGAATGACGTTATCGCCTATTTCCAGACCGCATCAGAATTTGTAGACCGCCGCCAGTTGAGACCGCTCCAGCAGCCGAAGGCTGCCGATGCCCCCGCACCTATCCGGTAATCCGACCTAGTACTTATCAAGAAGCTCGGGCTGGGCGACCCGTATCTCCTGTCGAACAAGAAATGTCTTGAGGGTCGTATCGATTTCTCGTGAATCGGAGGCCGATGGTATGATTGTGTCCAACGCAATCGCTCCCCCGGATCTGGTCTGAAGTGAGAGTGCGCCGGGACTCAGGTGGACGAACAGGTTGACCAGGAATCCACCCGCACCCGCACTGTACTTTTGCCAGATGAGCTTGTGCGAGGTCGGATCAACCACAGAGAACCGCTTGATTACCGAGTCGGGAGAATTCTCCGGATAGGTAATGAAAGTCGCTTCGTTTGGAATCACAGTCTCCGGCTGGTAGGATGGTGGATACACCAGAGTGAAGCTGTCCAGGGAGACATCGTAGAGCGAGGTCGACCGAGGATGGACAGCCACAAAGGAGAGCACGAACTGCTCCGGAGCGTTCGGTTGCCGCCATTGGTCCTTTGTCTCCAAGGAGATGATTCGGGGGTGGAACGTCCATCCGCCGGCGGTGACTTTTTCCTGGGCATCGGTAATGACATACGCACGCCGCCAGGTGTAGGTACAGGAAATCAACCCGGTGGCAAATACCGCAAGTGCGATACTCCAGATACCAGCCCGAACCGACAATGGGTGAACAGCGCGCATTGATTTCCTTCCGACGTACGTCTGAGTAATCATAGCGGCGGAGTGAAGGGCATGCAAGACAAATTGGATGTGAGAAGGCCGCAGAAGCAACTCCTGCGGCCCTATAATAATGACTGTGTGAGCGGCTAGTTGGCTTTCTTGAAGCTCTCCATGAACTCAGCCAGCTTGTTGGCACCCTCGAGCGGGAGCGCATTGTACAGCGATACGCGAATACCGCCTACATCGCGATGTCCCTTGAGGCCGACAAAGCCGATCGCCTTCGCTTCGGCAAGGAACTTCTTCTCAAGGTCTTCCGACGGAAGGCGGAGGGTGAGATTCATCCAGCTCCGGCTATCCGGCTTGACCGTGCCGCGATAGAAGTCGGGATACAGATCCATCATCTGGTAAATCCGTTCCTTCTTGGCCATGTTGACCTTTTCAACCGCTTTCAGGCCCCCCTGCTTCTTGATCCATTCCAACACCAGTCGCACGATATAGACCGCGAATACCGGCGGAGTATTGTACAGGGAGAGCTTGTCGGCGTGCGTCTTGTAGCTCAGCATGGTGGAAAGACCATCGGCGGACTTGGCGAGGATGTCATCGCGAATGATGACCATGGTGGCGCCGGCCGGACCGAGGTTCTTCTGCGCGCCGGCATAGATCAAGGCGTATTTCTTGAAATCCAGCTGGCGGGAGAACATGTCTGACGACATGTCGGCAAACAGCGGGATATTGCCGACTTCCGGCGTGTACTGCCACTGACATCCATAGATCGTGTTGTTGGTCGTGATGTGGACATAGGCAGATTCCGGAGCGATTTTCAGTTCGCTCTGGGCCGGGATCCGGCTGAACTTCTCTTCCTTCATCGAAGCGGCGATATGAACCGGACCGAGCCCGAGC
>JBATNE010000080.1:0-35513 GCA_049290195.1 Candidatus Zixiibacteriota bacterium | reverse complement strand
ACGTTCAACCAGCCGCTCGGACCGCAACCGGGGCCTTTGCAGCTATCTTCGAACTTCGCAATCGACGAGAACGTCAACGTCGCGTTACCCGTGTTTTCAAGGGTCAACGGGATGTTTTTCGCAGTCGACGGATGCGTGAAGGTCGGGAAGCCAACGCTAGCCGGAGAAACGGCCAGAATAGCAGCCGTGACCGGCTGGACGCAAGCCAGACGGATCCAGCGCAGGTCGTTCTCAGTCCACATGCCGTTGGCAGCGGCCAGAGACTTCGGACCCGGGCAATGATCCTGGGTATACCACACGTGGGTAAAGTTGGTACCGGAGTAGCCAGTGCCAAGGTCATACTTGGCGTCGGCCGCCGCAGTCCAGTCACCGGGCTGGACGTTATCATCGATACCGCGAGCCGAGATGGCGCCCCAGCGGTCGCACGCGCAACCACCAAGAGTATCGCAATTCGGGGTGTAAGAAGCGGTCAAGTTACGCGGTTTGTCCCAGCTCTTACCCTGGAGATCTTTGGAGATAGTCACATAGATTTCGGCGTTGCCACGATAGTTGGCAGCACCGGCAGCCGTGACTGCGCAGTCGTCAAAGGTATTTTCGAGGTTCGGGTCGTTGGTGCCCGAGAAAATCGTGTACAAGCGGCCATCGCATTCGCCGATCTGTACGTCACGGGTCAACTGCGAGAAGCCACCGGTCATGGAGCACTGGACGCTATCCCAGAGGGGGTTTTCATAGCTGTACACAGTGTAGATCGTGCCCGCATTGTACTCGGACCAATGGAAGATACGACCTTCGAGGCTGGCCGTGGTTCCGTTGTCGATAGTACAGGTCGGCCACACGAGGTGGAGCTTACCGCCGGTGTCATAAAGCGCGTTCACTTCGAGAACGGCGTTATATCCGGTAGTACCGTAGTTGGTCACGTTATGACGAGTCCAGGTGCCGGCAAGACCATGGGGAGAATCCGCATAGTAAATGTCGCACATGTGTTCGTTACCCTGAATGAAGCCATCGGCAGTATACAGGGTCCAGGCCAAGGCAACCTTGTTACCGTTAGTCTGGCAAACGAGCGTAGCGTTCGGATACATGGTGGTGTCTTTGTACACCAGAACCCAGTTGTTGTCCGGGTTGGCAGCCGCGGTGGTCGGGGCGACCGAACCATCACGACGGTACACTTTCAGTGATCCGAGGGCGCCGAGAGTCGGGTTGTTTTCAACCGCGCTCAAATACAGAACCGTATCGCCAGGAGCAGTGGTCATGCCGAGGGCCGGCCAGATGCAGTTGAGCGAAGTCGGTTCGTAGTTCTGCTTCATTTCGATGGAGTCAGGAATACGCTGACCGTCACCGATCGTACCAAAGAGTCCGCCGAGCGCAGAGGCGTCAAACGTGACGTGCAACTGGGCGCCGTTGGCGTTGTTGAGCGCATCCGGGAAGTCATAAGAACCAATGATGGCCTTACCGGTTTCCGGATTGATCACGATACGCGGATAGGAACCGGCTTCGTTGGAACCCGGATCGTTGTCCTGTACGATTTCGGTCGCAGCCTTGAACACGCCGGCGACGGCGTCATAGGCGGCATAACCCCAGCGAGCACGGTCGGCGGTGGCTCCACTGGCTTTGTAGATATACGTAAACTGAACGGCCGTACCGAAGGTGTTGCCAACGGGGTTCACCGCGAGCAGCTGACCGGGGTTGGTCGAGTTATACGAATAGTCGCGATAGCTGGTGGTCACCTGGTGACCGCGCGACGCCAATGAAGGCTGAGCGACCCCCAATGACTGAGTGCGGCCGCCACGGCTTGAGCCGAGGTCGCCCTGAACCGAACCGTCATCAACAGGGGCGGTGGTGGTTACAGGCGTATACACTTTGATGTTGTTCAAACGCGTGTCATTATCTTTTGGTACAACGCGGGCGTTCACCGACACCGCCAGTACCGCGATAATGAGCGCAAGAACTACAAGAAGTCTCTTGGTCATTTGTCTTTCCTTTCGACAGTTTACAATAGTTCCCATCAAATCATTGTTGTGTTACATAATTACATTTTTGCCTGGTTTAGTGGAAAGCAAAGGTGCAGACAGCGGTCCGGAACTAGCGACCAACTGCGCTGGCCCTGTTACTCTACTCTGTGAACTCACCTCCCTTCATTGCCTTTACCTAAAAAGGGTTTGGCGTCGGCCTTTGACCCCTCGTCCTAACAGCGGGCCAACTAACCGTGAATTCGGTATATACGTGTCCAATAAAGTACTGTTGACAAATCAAAAGCTCTCCACCAACAAATACGAAGCGGTCACTTCATATTTGTGTGACGTCGGCGGATTCAGCTACCTTCGCTTTTTTTTGAGGTCGACTAAGAGTAAGACCCGTTGGTCAAACCATCGCTGTAACTGAGCGTCTCTCAACTCATAACTTACTGGCAATACGCATCTTTGTCAAGTTTTTTGCTCAACTTTTCGACCGGTCGCACAATCGAAAAAAGCACTGCCGGGGCCCCTTTTGGGGCTCCGGCAGTCAGTATCGGCGGGTCTAAGAAATCGCAATTATTGCGGCGGGCGGGTCCCGTTGTTGTACAGGAAATTGACCAAATAGGCGGCATCCGAAAGGTTAATTCGGTTGTCCCCATTGACATCCGCGGTTGCGGGGGTCCCTGGAGCCGGTCCCCGGCGCAACAGGTAGCTGACCAGGTTGGCCAGATCAACCATCGTGTACTTCCCGTCCTGGTTCAGGTCCCCGCGGAGGAAGCTGACCACCCGGAAGGTGGTCACGACGGTATCGGCGGCACCGGCCGGGTCTGTGGCAATGAATGTGACCTTGGCGGTGGTCCCGAGGGCGTCGCTGGTCGGATTGATCACATAGGTCGCCGCGCCATTGCCGGAATCCACAAAGACGGCGGTCGGGAGAATCGGATTGGCGGTAATGGTGACATGCTGCCGTTCCGGATCCATAGCCTTCAGAAGAAGCTGGCTGGTTACCTGTGCCGCCACATTCAGTGTGTCGGGCAGCGTTGTGGTGATCTTGGCCTTCTGGTTCACCGCGGCGGTGACTGTGATGGTCACCGTATGGGTGTCCTTGGCGGCCTGGGCATCAGTGGCGGTAAACAGAATGTTATAGGTTCCGGGCTGAGTGAAGTCCGGTTTGAACTTGAACGTACTCAGTAACGCCCCGAACTGGAAGGTCGCATTGGTCGGGAGCGCACTCGTGGTGATCGTGGGAATACCACCATCGGGATCAGTAGCCGTGATATTGAATACGACACTGTCTCCGGCCACCCGCGTGAACGGACCGGGCCCCTGTGAGAAGGCCATCACGGGCGGGGCATTCTTGTTGTTCACACGGATCTGGATAGTGGTCGAAGTGTCAACCAGCATGCTGTCGACCTGGTCAACCGCAAAGAACTTGACAAAGTATATCTGGAAATTCGTCCCCGAATTCCCCTGCGTATAGCTCGGCGTGAAGAAGAGCGTACCCACTCCGTTGCCGGAATCGACCACTGTCATATTAGTGGCCAGGGTATCACGGAGCTTGTTGAGCGACGCCCTGATGTGCGGAATGGTGCTGTCAATATCCTCAGCAAAGACGACATACCTAAGGGTATCCCCTTCGTTCATGGTCACCGACGAACCAACACTGATAAACGGCGTTTGGTTGGAATCGACAACGGTCAAAGTCACCGTCAGAGAGTCCTTCACCGCAGGGAACTGGCCGTCCTCGGCGACAAAAGTTACCTGGTAGTGGCCTGAATCAAAGTTGTTTGTGGCCCAGGTGAAGAGGCCCTTTCCGTTGAGACTGTCAACAAAAGTGCCGCCTACCGGGATGTTATTGGCATATAGGACTGGTGCTATGCCATCCGGATCAGATGCGGATACGGTAAATTGAAACGCCTGCATTTCCCGGATCGTCCGGTCGGCAATGGCAGCCAGTTTTGGTAGCTGGTTTCCGGCATCATTAACCGTGATGGTGACCGAGCCGTTGGTACTCAAAATAGTGTCGGTTGCAACCAGATCGATCGTGTAGACACCGGCCTGTGAAAAGGTCGGCTTCATCTTGAGGACGCCTGCACCGTTTCCACTGTCGACAAAGGTAATGGTCGTCGGTTGAGTCGAGAGGGCCGCACTCAGGTGGACTCTGGATGTATCCGGATCATAGGCATGGACGCGAATGAGGATGGAGTCCCCTTCGGTCACTGAGACGTTGGCGGGCAAGACATCCCAAACAGGTGCCTGGTTGCCGGCATCGTTGACCTGGATTGTCACATTGGACTTAGTAGTGGCCAGTCCATCGGTCGCCTTGATGATCACTGTATAGAGCTTGGAGCGCGAACCACCTTGAATGAAGCTCGGGGTGAACGAGAAACTCGCCTGCCCGGGTCCGGTCTGGATAAGAGTGGCATTGGCTGGAAGGTTCTCGGCGGTAATGACCGGCACGGTACCGTCTACGTCGGAGGCAACCACCGGCACTGCGAGGGTCTGACCCTCAGCGATGATGCGTGCCTCGTTCAGCGCAAGGTTCAAGGTCGGGGGATGGTTGGCGGCCACAACCGCGATTTGCACGGGCAAATTGGCCGAGAGTGGCGGTGTCCCCTGATCAACAGCCAGGAAAGTCACGGTATAAGTTCCGATCTGGGCGGCAGTCGGAACGAAGCTGAATTTGCCGGTGCTGTTGGCGTTGTCGACAAAGACCGATCCTGATGGCGTGTTCAGCGCCGACAAGAGAATCCGTCGGGGAGCCAATGGATCCGTTGAGTCGGTCGCCGTAACGGTGAAGCCCAGACTGTCTCCAACCGTGATCGTCTTGGAGGTCACGGCGGCAAAGGCCGGCGGGCGATTCACATCGCGCGTGGTAACCGCAAGCGAGGTTGTTACGGTCGCGGCGGCGATATCGGTGGCGAAGAAGTGCACCGAGTCTATACCAGCGTTGAAGAAGGTCGGGTTATAGGTCAAGGTCGCTGTACCGTTGTGGTTGTCGACAAAGGTGTAATTCTTGAGTGTCGTGCTTACCGACAGGCTCGGGAAGCTGCCGCCGCCATCGGGATCGGAGGCCGATACCACCATGGTGAGGTTCGTTCCTTCGTCTATGGCGGTGTCGCGGACCGCGGCAAAGACCGGCGGGACATTTCCGCCGACCGATACGGTAATTACCACTGCCTGCGAATCAGCCAGCGTACCATCGGAAGCAATGAACTGAATGTTGTTGGTGCCAACCTGACCACCCGAGGGAGTGAAGCTGAAATTGGCGGTGCCGTTGGCATTGTCAACCAGCGTCGCGTTGGCCAGCGGTGCGGCCAGGCTGATGGTCGGCGAAGTGCCGTCAGGATCGGAGGCCGACACGACAAACGCCAGGGTGTTGCCGAGGTTGACGCTCCGGTTTCCAACCGTTGCAATTACCGGCTTGCGATCGACATTGACCACGGTGATGGTCACGACCTGGGAGTCAACCAGACTCCCGTCAACTGCGCGGAACGTCACCTGCACAGAACCTGCCTGCGTGAAGTCCGGCGCGAAATTGAACGTCCCGGTGCCGTCGCCATTGTCCACAAACGTGCCGTTAGTCGGCAGAGTCGAAGTCGTGAAGGTCGGCGTGGTGCCGTCGGGATCGGTAGCAGAGATGTTGAAATTCAGCACCTGAGCTTCGTCGACCGTCCGGTCGCCGATCGTGGCCAGAACCGGCTTACGGTTGACGTCGGTTACTGTGATGGTCACTGTCTCGCTATCAGCAAGCGAACCATCGGTAGCATAGAAGAGGACATTAAAGGCTCCAGCTTGCGTGAAGTCAGGCGAGAAATTGAGTGTGCCAGAGCCATCAAGATTATCAGTGAAGACTGCGCCAAGCGGGAGATTGTCGGCTATGATCGCCGGAATCGTGCCGTTGGCATCAGTTGCGCTTACGTTGAAACTCAGGGCCTGTCCTTCGTCGACACTCTTTGGACCGATGGCGGCCAATACCGGTGCGACATTGATCCCGACCACAGAAACGATAACCGTTTCCGAATCAAGCAAGCTGCCGTCTGAGGTACGGAACGTGATCGGGTAATTCCCGCCCTGCGTGAAGTCAGGAGCGAAATTGAATGTCCCGGTGCCGTCGCCGTTATCCACAAATGACGCATTGGTCGGAAGTACCGAGGTCGTGAATGTCGGCGTTGTGCCATCGCCATCGGTGGCTGTAATGTTGAAATTCAGGACTTGTCCTTCATTGACCGTCTTGGGTCCGATCGTCGCCAGCACTGGCGGCTGATTCACATCAGTCACGGTGATGGTCACCACTTCGGAATCCACCGCGCTTCCGTCGGTGCTTCTGAACGTGACATTGAACGATCCGGCCTGCGTGAAGTCCGGAGCAAAATTGAAGGTCCCGGTACCGTTGCCATTATCCACAAACGTGGCGTTGGTCGGGAGTGCCGAAGTGGTGAAGGTCGGCGTGGTAAGATCCGGGTCGGTCGCTGAAACGTTGAAGTTCAGCACGACCCCTTCGTTAACAGACTGCGGACCAATGGCGGCAAGAACTGGATCCCGATTAACGTCGGTGACCGTGATGGTCACTACTTCGGAATCAACCGAACTGCCGTCAGTTGCTCTGAAAGTCAGGTTGAACGATCCGGACTGGGTGAAGTCCGGAGCAAAATTGAATGTCCCGGTGCCATCACCGTTATCCACAAATGACGCATTGGTCGGGAGAGCCGAGGTCGTGAATGTCGGCGTGGTAAGATCCGGGTCGGTCGCCGAAATATTGAAATTCAGCACAGCACCTTCGTTGACACTCTTCGGACCAATCGCCGCCAATACCGGCGTCTGGTTGGTACCAGTTACCGTTATCGATACGACTTCCGAATCTATGTCCGTGCCATCGGTCGATCTGAATGTAACGCTGTAGCTTCCGGCCTGCGTGAAGTCCGGGGCGAAATTGAAGGTCCCGGTACCGTTACCATTGTCTATGAATGACGCATTGGTCGGTAGAGCCGAGGTCGTGAATGTCGGCGTCGTACCATCAGGATCTGTGGCTGAGATATTGAAATTCAGCACAGCACCTTCGTTAACACTCTTAGCCCCAATCGCCGCCAGCACAGGAGCCTGATTCACGTTCGTCACCGTTATTGCGACAACTTCGGAATCAATGTCAGTTCCGTCAGTAGTACGGAAGGTCACACTAAACGGACCGGCCTGCGTGAAGTCCGGGGCAAAATTGAAGGTTCCGGTACCGTTACCATTGTCAACGAATGAAGCATTGGTCGGGAGAGCTGATGTCGTGAATGTCGGCGTGGTAAGGTCCGGGTCAGTCGCCGAAATATTGAAATTCAATACGGCACCTTCAGCAATGGATTTCGGACCGATTGCCGCCAATACCGGCGCCAGGTTGGTCCCAGTTACCGTTATCGATACGACTTCCGAATCTATGTCCGTACCATCGGTCGATCTGAATGTAACGCTGTAACTTCCGGCCTGCGTGAAGTCCGGGGCGAAGTTGAATGTCCCGGTACCATCTCCATTATCAAGGAACGTTGCGTTGGTCGGGAGAGCTGATGTCGTGAAAGTCGGCGTCGTACCATCAGGATCAGTGGACGAGATATTGAAATTCAGCACGGCACCTTCGTTAACACTCTTTGCACCAATCGCCGCCAGCACGGGAGCCTGATTCACGTTCGTCACGGTTATTGCGACAACTTCGGAATCAATGTCGGTTCCGTCGGTGGAACGGAAGGTCACACTAAACGGACCGGCCTGCGTGAAGTCCGGGACGAAATTGAAGGTCCCAGTACCATCTCCATTATCAAGGAATGTTGCGTTGGTCGGGAGAGCCGAGGTCGTGAATGTCGGCGTCGAACCATCAGGATCAGTGGCCGAGATATTGAAATTCAGCACAGCACCTTCAGCAATTGACTGTGCACCAATCGCCGCCAGCACGGGAGCCTGATTGACGTTCGTCACGGTGATCGCGACAACTTCGGAATCAATGTCGGTTCCGTCGGTGGAACGGAAGGTCACGTTGAATGAACCGGCCTGCGTGAAATCCGGGGCAAAATTGAAGGTTCCGGTACCATCTCCATTATCAAGGAATGTTGCGTTGGTCGGAAGTGCCGAGGTCGTGAATGTCGGCGTCGAACCATCAGAATCAGTAGCTGAGATATTGAAATTCAGCACAGCACCTTCAGCAATTGACTGTGCACCAATCGTCGCCAGAATTGGCACCTGGTTGACATTACTTATGGTAAACGAAACGACTTCGCCGACACTGTCGGGGGTGACAGCATCTTTGGCAAAGAAGGTAATATTGTACGGTCCAGCCTGGGTGAAATCAGGCGTCCAGCTGAATGTGCCGGTACCGTTGAGGTTGTCTACAAAAGTGGCCCCGGTCGGCAGCGGTGCCGCACCAAGAGTCGGTATTGTAGCATCGACGTCGCTGGCGGTAACGATGAAAGTAACCAGGGTACCTTCGTTACCAATCTTAGGCCCAATGGGGTCAAGAACCGGAGGCGCGGTCTGCGCTCCTGCGGTGACCGCAAGGAGCGTCAGAATTGCCAGACCGAGTAGAATCTGTCTTTTCATGATCATCTATCTCCCTGCTCCCTATTTCAAGAACATCATTTTCTTGGTTTGACTCTGGTTATCCACCTGGAGGCGGTAGAAGTAGACACCGCTGGAAACGCGCTGCCCGCCTTCGCTGGTGGCATCCCACTCTATCTTGTAATCGCCAGGGGTCATTCTGGTATCGACCAGTGTCTTTACTTTCTGACCCAGGACGTTGTAAATTTCGAGCGACACATTTGGCACGCTGACTCCTTCGGCCGCTCCAACCGAGAACTGAATGATCGTCGTCGGGTTGAACGGGTTCGGATAGTTCTGCTGCAGCATGAAGGTGGTCGGCAGGTTGCCGTCGACTCCGGTCACGGTAACCGAGGCTGACATCGGGGTCGACAGGAGCGCCTGAGTCAGTCTCAGCTGGCTCTTGTTCCCCTGAATGATATTTCCCTTGGCAGTCATCGGGATGTAGACCAGATCGGCCGCGCCGGTCTGAATCAGATCATTCGGATTGGCCGCTGCGCCGGCGCCATGATACAGGATTATTTTCATCCGGCCATTGCCGTTGTCTTTGTACTGGAGGATGAAGTTTCTATAGTCGGGGGTGACTTCAGGATGTCCCAGAGTCACGGTATTCGCATCATAATCGACTTCAAGCTGAACGCCGGCGATCGAAGTCGGCAGTTCGGAGGTGACCTTCATCACCTGGTCGCTGCCACTGTACATATCGTTGTACGCAAGGGCAACAGTAGCCGGAGCAACCGGCGGTGCCGGCGGAACCGGTGCCACCGGAATACCATAGATCAGGTTAATATCCCCGACCAGGTCGAACACGTTGACGGAGTCATTCATGATGACATCCGCCGTGGCGAACTGGCGCGGAGAAAGCGGGAATGTCCCGATAACGTACGCTACAATGTTAACCACGTCGCCGACATCGATGAACTTATCGAGGTTGACGTCGCCGGGATTATCGATTTCCACGATACCGGAGTCGGTCACGAGCGGCAGTGACGGCTTGTTCGGGTCAGGGTTAACCGACTCGCGACCATTGGCCATATTCATTGTCGCCGAAGTCCACGGCACGGCGCTGGAGTCGATCGAACAATACATATAGAGAACTGCAGAAGTCGTGTCGGTCTTGACCGGCTCGTTGTTGAGACCGAAGGTCACAACACGAATGTTGCCGGGGGTGGAACCGAGGTTGTCGTACACTGCATATTCAGGTATACGGCTGGTCGGCTTGATCGAATCGATAGTGATCGTATTGCGCGGATAGGTCATGTCAAACTGAATACCATAGACCGTCTGGGCACTGATCATGTTAACGGGGAACCGGACGCCCTTGGTACCGCGAAGGCCACCGACAGGGGATTGACCGGGCGCCGAGGTCGAAAAGAGACGATCGAATTGAAGCTGTTCCACTACGATCGTAATGACGCGCTGTGAACTCCTGCTGGTTTCGTCCGTAGCTGTCAGGATGACCTGATAGGTCCCTTTCTGACCGACCTGCGGTGTGAAACTGAAATCACCGCTTACGCCTGAAGCGCCCACCCTCGGATTAGTTGGACCAAAGGTGGCGTTGTTCGGGAGTGAGCTCGCTCCCAGGGTTATGGTTGCTCCGGCATCAGGATCAGTTGCTGTCGCGGTAAAGGTAATTGTCTCCGCTTCTTTCACGGTATAGGTCAATGCGGATGTGCTAATTGAAGGGGCTGTTCCTGTCCCGCCGCCGCACGAACCAGTAAAGGTTACAGTAATGCTCTTGCTCGTGGTCTGGGCCCCTTTGTAGGCGACCGCCTGGAAAGTGGATGTAGCGGTAATGCCACTGGTACCGCTATTCCCGGCAATGATCGGAACGGAGCCACTTCCCGACGAGGTAGACTTAAAAACACGCTGGCTGGTAGTGGTGTTCGTAACAATAATTGAATCGAAATTACTCGTAACGTAACTAAGGTTTACCACTGAGGGCGTGCAATTGACAATACTGCTGTCGTTGGCGCTGAATGTAAGCGTTGGTCCGGCGGGAATGGTGTCCGTCACAAATAGCATCGGACCGCCGTAAAGTATCGGGGTGACCGAGACTTCTACGATGCTACTCCCGGCAGGAACTTCTTCCACATATTCGGCGCCGATGCACCCATCGATGCAGTTACCGATACTGAAGCACTTATCCTCCTGGAACAACTCGAATCTGCCTGTGTCGATCAGGTGCCTCATCCCCGGCTGTACCACCATCGGCAGATAAACGAGTTCATCATTACCGGGAGGTATGGTGTCGGGAATCTCTCCCGGGGTCGACGTTCTCAGCATGAATACGTTCAGAATGTCCTCGGACTGTACTGCTTGGTTGAAATGCACATAGTGGAACGCAGTGACGGTTGCAGTGGACAGGTGGGCAGCTAAGCGCGGTCCTGCAACCCACTTGACGTAGTTCGGGTCAGGGCCCGAGCCGACATCATCCGGTATTGGACGTACTTTTGACGTATCGAACTTAATTGCCAGAATGAAACTTGTCATAGGGTACCGATTCTGCACCTGAAATGGCACCAGCACGGTATCGCCAGACTTTCCCCGTACGCTCATAATTCGGACGTTGTTGCTGTCTGCCCGAGTAATGTTGTTGCAACGGGTCTGGGCGGAGGCCAATCCGGCGTCGAGCAAAAGCACGGCCACCAAGAGCGAGAGTAGTCTCACTACTTTCATAAGGACCTCAGTATTTTCAAAGAAACATTTTTTCATAGATCTTCCTGCCCCCTACTTTAAGAGCATCATTTTGCGCGATACCGATCCCGAATTGGTCTGGAGCCTGTAGAAATAGACTCCGGACGCCACCGCCTCACCGCGTCCGTTCGTACCGTTCCAGGTCACTGAATGAGGACCTGCTTCGAGCTGGTCGGAGACCAGCGTGGTCACCGTCCGCCCGAGTGCATCGAACACCGTGAGAGTGGTCATGCCGGCGGCCGGCAGCGAGAATTCTATTTTCGTTTCCGGATTGAACGGATTAGGATAATTCTGAGCGAGTTGGAATTCTTCCGGCACCAGCCCAAGGGACTTGCGGGTCACCGTGACCGGTTCACCATCGGCGCTGGCCATTTCCAGCGAAGTCATGCTGTAATGTTCAAGACCGGGTATCGTGATTGCGACATTGGTTCCGGAAGGAAGGGTGGCGCCATCAAGACTGTAGACGAGAATCCTGATTTCATTCCCGTCCTGATTGGCCTGCACGGTCATGTGCGGCGATCCGGCCGTTATCTGATCGAGGTCGATATTATCCGTGGTCTGAATAGTCGCCAGCAGAGCGCCGACTTCGAAATCGGAGCGGTAGCTGACGGTCGCGGCGATCTTGTTCGTCTGATCGGTCACTTCGGCAGCATACGGGCGGGTCGCGGTGACCTTGCCGGGTATGGAACCGTTCAACAGGATTGAGATCAACCGGACCAGATCAGAAATAGTGGCGACCAGGCCATCGTGGTTGACGTCGGAATTGGCGTACTGAAGCAGATCAAACGGGTTGCGTACAGGATCCACAAAGTGGTTGGTGAAGTAGATAGCATCGGCGATTTCATACGCCACGCCGTTCAGATTGATGTCGCCAACCTTGATCGTTCCAATCTCCCTCATCTTCACATAACCATTGGCGTACTGGATCGCGGTCTGCGGAATCTTGACGCCGGCATCGGTAGTCATCGTGTTGTCGTTGAGCGTCCCGATATCCTGGAAGATGAAGTGCACCGGCAGAGCGATCCCCGAATAGGACAAGTCGCTGGTGGTCTGGAAATTCAGGGTGGCGATTGACCCGTTGCCTGCCGGAAGGGCTGAAGCCGGGACACCGGTCAACGAGGCAAGTCCGACTATACGGACATTCCCGGGAGTGCCGCCGACATTGGGCGTATAGACGAACGATTCAAAGTAACTGGCACGAGTGCCGGTCTTGACGACATTCGTCAGGGCCATCACGCTCGGGTCATAATTAACGAGCAGATTGAACGAGCCAACCGGCAGTTGATTATTAACCAGAATATTGAGTGCAGCCTGAGCGCCCAGATTGACCGAAACCGTATCGATGGTCAGCGTGTACAGAGTCGCCGGAATCACTCGAACGCCAACGCTCGCGGTGTCAGCAGCGCCCTGCGGGTCGGACGCGATGAAACTCATTGAGACCAGACCGCTATCGGTCAACGGCGCCTTCCAACTGAAGTGAGCCGGATTCTGCAGGTCGCAGGTCGCGCCACTGGGGCACCCGACAGTTTTCCAGGTGACCGCTTCGAAATCCGGATCCAGCGCGGTAACATCGAAAGCGATGTTCTGTCCCGCGGTCACTGATAAGGATGTCGGCGCGGAAAGCTCCGGGCGGCGATTGCGGTTGAGTACCTGCACGAGCACGTTCTGTTCAGTCGACGTCTTGCCGTCGGATGCCCAGAACGTAACCGTGAAAGGACCGCCATCGCTGGAGAGCGGACCGACATAATCCGGAACCCAGGTGAACTTCGCTTGTCCGGCACCTATAATGGAGAAAGTGGAACCGGCCGGTTTGGTCGGGCTGGCCATAGTCAGGGCGTCGGCATCGGCATCATTTGCCGAAACGGTCAGTTTGAGGGAATCCCCTTCAAGGACATACTGCGTGGGAATTGCCGTGAACTGGGGAGCCCGATTGGGCTGGGTCACAACGATCTTTCCGGCTTTATATGAAGGTTGGATACCATCGGCGGTGCTGTTTTCCGTTAACAGAAGCTCTCCTCCGGGCGGGAAGAAAAGACTGTCAATGATCGCAACCGTTCCCAGCGGTGCATTGGCCGCCACGGCGAAAGTGGCCGTGAACAGGAGTCCATCCCCGGCGGGAATGGGATTTTCGGATATTTTTAGCATGGCGACCACGAAATGGCCGTTGGCCTGGGAAATATCGGAAGGAGTCACGAACTTGGTGGAGAGATATTCTCCTCGTGAGCCAGTGAACGATAAGGACTTAAGCTGCAGGATGGCCGGGTTATAGGTGATCGGGATAGAGGCTCCGCTCACTAATTCATCATTTGTCAGCATAAATCTGACTGGAACCTGCTGTCCGGGGCTGGCCGTCACAGAATCAGCATAGATCCGATCAACCAGACCAAAATGGTCGGACTGCGCGGAGCTAAACTCTGCAAAGCAGCAGACGAGCAAAATGCTGAATAGTACGCTAAAGTATTTCATCATCCCAAAACCATACCCAATTGGGGTACTGTATACCCGTAGTTGAGCAATTCTCAGACCAGTTTTACCGGTTCTGCTGGTTAGGCCGCAAGCCGTCCGTGGGGCCGACACGCCAACAAAGACCTGATCGCACGACTTCTCGAAAATCCGTGTAAAGAGAAGTAATTGAGAGACTTAATGTCTCTCTATGCTTTCCACATCAATCAATACCAACTACGCGATCGGGCACTCCATCTGCGAAAGCCTGTGAGGTAGGGTGAGGGTTGTAACGCATGGCGGAAAAGCGTCGTCTCCAACCAGACAAAACCGCGCAATCTCCTGCGCACGCCGCTGTATCACGGTTGTAGACATGGAGATAATATAAAAAAAGACCGTCAAAGCGCAAGCCGGAATCATTACGATCTTCACTCGACAAGTCCATCCCTAAACTCCGCGGGGAGTAGTGTCATTTCTTTGGTCTCGAATAGCACGTAGTCTCTATCTATTGGCGCCGCGATTTCTCCTTCGCCAAAAAGTCCCCGGAAAGGGACGAGCCCTTTCCGGGGGGTGATCCAAATGGACCAAACTACTTCAGAAGAACCATCTTCTTGGTAGCGGTGAAGCTGCCGGCGGACAACTTGTAGAAGTACACGCCAGAAGCATTGTTGGTAGCGTTCCAAACGATGTCAACATTACCAGCCTGAGCGGAACCGGTGAACTCGGCAACTGACTGACCAGTCACGTTGTAAATGGTCAGGGTGTACTGAGCAGCAGTCGGCAGAGCGAAGCTGATAGTGGTGGTCGGGTTGAACGGGTTCGGATAGTTCTGCTTCAGCGCGAAGTTAGCCGGGGTAACCTTGGCAACGACGGCTTCACCCTGGAGGGTGGCCATGTCGATGGAGACTACTTCAGCATTGTTCACGTTGATGAACGCACCGGTGAAGCCGGAGAAGTGTTCGATGGACGGAACGACGACGATGCGGGTATTCTGCCCGTCAAAGCCGTAGCTCATGTCCATGTTGGAGGCCAACAGAGTCGGCTTCACGTTTCCAGCAACCACGATAAAGGCGCCGCCCATCTGATCGGCCACGGCCAACGTTCCGTTGTCATTGCTGACGACGGTCGTGAGGGCCTTAGCATCGTGAACAGCGTTCTTCGGGTACGGGAGAGCATCGCCAACGATGACGCGGATCAAGTAGACCAGGTCGGCGACCGACAAGGCGATACCATCAGCGTTTACGTCGGTAGCAGCGATCGAACCATCAACGTTAACGGTAAAGGCAGACAAGCCTTTGATGAAGTAGTTGGTGAACATGACGGCGTCAGCGATTTCATAGCTGACGGTGTTCAGGTTCACGTCACCGCGAGCGTCGATAGATTCGGCGCAGACGATGTCAATACCACCGTTATAGAAGTTGATGTTGCGAATCGGCACGGGCTTGCCCGGCAGAGAGTCGTGGCAAAGACCGGCCTGGACACCGTAGTAGCCAGGGAAGCCGGCAAACGGGCTGGTACCGATAGTGTCGATGCGGACGTACGGATTGCCCGGGGTACCGGCCCAATCGTACACGGAAGATTCGATAGACAGAACGGCACCATCGGTGCTGGAGATCGTGTTGTCGCCACAGTCAATCCAGAACCAACGAACCGCAGCGTACGAGCAAGCGAACGTACGATTGTTGGAAACCAGGAACTGCAAGTGGAACAGATTGATCGCAGCATTCGGGCAATCGACGACCGGGTGAGCAGCACCGTTGTTGGTCTCAGCGAGACCGACGATACGAACCAGACCGGACGGGCAACCACCGGAGCAGTTACCATTGGCACCGAAACGATAGGTGAAATATTCCCACTTGCACTGTGAGTACACGGTACCGGTGGTCACACCCTGCAGAGAAAGAGCAGAGTTGTCATAAGCGATCAACAGATCAAAGCCGCCCATACCGTAGCGGGTGTCAATCGCCAAAGCGTTGACGTCGACGGTCTGGAACGTACCCTGGATCACATCATGAACCTTCTGAATCACGAGACCATAAGGCTGGAAGGAGCTGATATCGAACTGCACAGTGCAGGTAGTCGGGGAAGCAACAATACCATCAGACAGACCAACGGTAACCGTGTAGAGACCGGGAGTGTCAGAGGTAAAGGTCACCAAGCCACCGACGACGGTAGCAGTCTGTACGCCAGCCGGGCCAGCGATGCTAACGATTGACCAGTTCTTGGGATCGCAAGCATCAGCGTCGGTACCGGTCAGGGGAGTCGTAGCCGGAGCATTCTTAAATCCGCCAACGAGGGCGCCGCAGCCAGTAGCAATAACCGGCACAGCGTTGGTCACGTTAACGGTCAAGGTAACGGCCGCGCCAGCCTGAGCGTCTTTCGCACGAACGACCACACTGTAGGAACCGGTGGCCAAGCCAGAGGCAGCCCATACGCCAGTGGTGGCGTTGGTGGTGCCGGGACCAGACATCTGTTCAAACGTGATAGGATCGCCTTCGGCGTCACACGCATCAAAATCATACGTGAAAGCGCCGCAATGGCTGCCGGAGAGAGTCGGATCAACATACGGGCCACCCGGGCAAGCAGAACCGGTGTTCTTCACCTGCGGCGGGAGGTTCGGTATCTTGTAGATGGCAAAGCAAGCGGCCGTCGTCAGCAGCGGCTGAGTCGGGTCACCCTGCGTGCCAGCATACTTGATCCAGTCCGGGAAGAAGGAGTTTCCACCTGACGGCCATACCCAGGTACCAGCCGGCGGGAAGAAAGCGGTGTCGATGCAAATGTGCTTACCACTGCGGATGGAATCGTTCACTCCGGAGTGATTGAAGAACACGTTCACAGCGATAACGGTGTCATTGAAACCGATCGGAAGACGGAAAGCGGTGTTCGTCAGCGGTTTGGAAGAAGCGCCGATGAAACCAGCCGTGTCCGGACCGGAAGGCACGTGAACAGCCGGGTGCTGAATCACTGGTCCGCCCCAAATCAGGTCGAAGCGCGGGCTGAGCCAGTTCACGCCACCCGGATTCGGGCCGATGGAGTCAACGTTCATTGAGTCAAACGTCGCGCCATCATAGGACCACACCATCCACCCGTTGGAGAAGTCCACGCGGGAGCCGGTGTTGTTGTTCATTCCAATAAGGAAAGAGAGATCACTCACGGCACTGACCGTATCAAACTGATACAGGCCGACGATGCCGCGAATATCCACTATTCCGTTCTGCGCTTGAGCGGAATTCAGCCCAACAGAAAGAAGTAGTGCACATAGGATTACGAGGAAAAATGAAATTCGCTTCATTTTCTGCTCCTACTAGTTGTTTACCAATTGCGAGTTGTTTTCTTCGTCGATCAAAGCTCTGTTATCCCCTCAGGCGCCATCGCTTTCCAGTCTATGACGAGAGCCAACAAGTCAAAAACCTTTTCACGACAGATCTTGCGCTTTGATCAAACGTTCTTTCTTTGAGCGCGTGTATCGGAAACCTCTTCTAGCGTCCTCCTTTCCAACTATTATTGTTTCTTTCTTTTTTTGTATCTGTGGCCGCTCGCGCGGCGTTTCTCTCATGCACAATCAAACAAGTACGTAACGAAGTAGTGTTGTCACAGTCTTGGGCTTCGGTTAGGAAGCCGTTAACCTGTCCGACCCGGACTGCGCAGGGCCGGACAGGCGGCAGTATATCTATGGACAGCTCGGGAGCGAGAAGCCGCCTCCCGTCAGATAGCTCACCAGAGCGCTCAAATCAGCCAAATCGACAATGCCCTGGGCATTGATGTTGGCTTCCTTGCTACACGGGAGCACATATCCCGCACCGGTAAGGTAACTCACCAGGGCGCTCAAGTCGGCCAGATCGCAGATCCCCACGCCGTTAACGTTGCCAGTGGTTCCCTGGCAGCAGCCTGCAAACAGGGTAAGGGAACCATCAAATGCTTTGACTTTAGTTGTATCCAAAAGGGCGATCGTATCCTGCACGATTTCGGTCAGGTCGCAGGGCGGGGTCGAAATTCTCACCTTGTTCACGCAGGTCTGTCCGACCCATTGCAGACACTGGTAGCAGATCGTGTCCGGAACGACCACCGAGTACACGCCGATGGCGGTACCGTTGACTCGCGAGAAAATGAACTTATCCAGAAAGTCTTTTTCAATATGAAAAACGCCCGAGCGGTCCGTCTGGGAGTCGGGGACGTTTTGAACATCAAGGTAGAGCTTGATGAGAATTTTGGACTGACTTGCGGGGGCAATCGGCGCCTTATATGCGGGCGGCCCGCCGTTGGCGTTGGCGATCCCGGTAATCAGCATGTCCAGACCGTTGCCAATGGTCGAACGGACATCCAGCAATTCGAATCCTCTGGTGGCTGTGCCAATGGTGTCAAACATCCCTCTGGCTACGCCGCTGACCATCGTGTAATGAAAATGAGCAATGTCGGGGCGATTGAGCTTGATCCAGACGGTGAATGCTTCGACCGAGTCTGTTCTGTTCGTGAGTGAAATGGTGATGGGGATTTGCTGGTTAGCGTAGACGGTGGTGTCCTGGACTCTAACCTCAAGTTCCGGAAGAGCCACCGCGCGGGAGACAAATCCGAATGAACAAAGGATGAGTGCTAATGCCAACCCGAGCCTGGTGCCTGAGCGCCGTGAGGTGGAGCCTATCGGCATCGTCGCCTCCTTCAAAGTGTTGCTAAAAACCATTCCTTAGCCTTCTTACAAATGCACTACCGATACGAAGAAACCACCCCGCACGCCTGCGTATGCCTATGGCGAAGACAAAACACAGAAGCGCGTCGCCGTTTGTTCGTCGGACGCTGTTGAATCAGTTTGTCGTTAACAGTAGAGCGTTTGTAAGTAACCTGCTGTATCTCTCAAGTTGCCCCCACAGCGAACTCGAGCCTGGAGTATTCACTCAGAACAGTTACACATCAGAAAGAGAAAGGTACCGTTTAAGGCACCGCCTTTTTTGTGGTAGACCCACCTATCATCCGAAGGGGAATATAGGAGAGGGGTGGATTTTTGTCAACACAAAAGTACCGGTATTTCTGATTATGCCTTACTGCTGGACAGGTTACTCCTCTTGTATGGGCCCCAGCCCCATGTTACGGGTGCCGAAAGCCTATCGCTCTAATGAAAACAGGGGGAGCGCCCCGACGCCAAGCGCATGGGCTCCAACCCTACTACTCTATTTCGTCACAACGGAACAACTATCCAGCCTGGCTGGGCCGTAATGCCGGTTAGCCACCATATCCCTCCCAAGACGTGCGTGCTCCCAATTCGGACTGTCCGTGCTCCCGCCGGAGCACGGCGATATTCTGGGAGCACGTCGGGTGCACTCTCCCCGCCGACCGCCGGTGACCAGTGGTTAAGGAGTGCCCTTAAGGTATGACTGCAAAAAGTGTGCGACGTGGCTGGACCGGCTGGAAGTACGCCAAACTACCGATGGCTCCTGCAAACTCGCATCAGAGTGGTCCGCTGTTTTCAGTTGACTTGGTTCAGATTCGCCACGTGATTGCGTATTCACATCGGGCAGACACAGAAGGGACTTGTTCAGACATGGCCAGAATTTCCCGGGCTACTCGCGAGACCATCAAGACTATAATAGTACTCGTCTTCATCATTCTTTTGATCCTGGTCTATATTGTCTATCCCCTGAATCGGAGCAAAAGCTTTTTCGGCCGTCCGGACCTTGACAATTATGATCCGAAGGTGAAGCCGGCCAACAGCGCCGCCCTGTTCGATTCTGCGGGCATCCAGACCGACACTTTCCGGGTTGACCCGGACGGATTGACCAGCCTGGCTGTGGTTGCCTGCAATCCCTCGGCTCGCTTTGCCAAAACGCGGGGGCTCTTTGTGATCCCCACCGACAGTTGGTACCCGCGCGCCAATGTTGTCCCCTTGGCCAAAGCTCTGACTGATTCCGGATTTGCCGTGATTACGTACGACCAGCGTGCGTCGGGCGCTTCAACGGGCAAGTATTTAAGCGACGGGCAAATGGAGGGGCAGGATCTCGAGGCAGTGATCGCGGACCTGCAGATGCACGGTCGTCTTGTCACTCCGCTGGTGGCGGTGGGACACGGTCTCAGTGGTGACGCTTCAATCCTGGCCAGCCTGGAGGAGAACAGGATAAGTGCTGTTGTCGCAGTCGAGCCATATCTGTCAACCAGCAAGTTCGTTGCGACCCTTCGTGCCGATCGCGGCTCCATGTGGTTTCCGTTCTGGGAGCCGGTTATCTGGTGGTGGTACAAGATTCGTTCGGGGTATGCGATCGATTTCCGGCGGACCGTGCCGGAGCCTAGCTGCGCAACGTTGTTGATACTTTCTTCCAAGTCGTTTTCAAGTCCCGAAGTCACCGATTTGAAGACAAAGGTCGGTTCCAAGACCGTTCGTATTATGGCGATGCCGGAGTCAGATGCTCAGCTGGCCGATGCGTTAGTCACATTTGTGACGCAACGTCAGTAATTCCGCTTTCCGCTATTTGCCAATTTCACCGGTAGCTTTGTGCTACCGGTTTGCGTATAATAGACCTTATGAATCGGCCATTGACCACGTTTGGACTCAGACTTCATCCGACTATCAAGGCGGCACTATCGGTCTACCTGGCGCTGTTCTTTGTCTCGATTCTGCCTGCCCATGACCTCAGTCACGCGCATGCCACTTCTACCGATCGCGTCTCGATCGCTGACTGTGCCGCCCATCCCGAGCCGGCAGCGCACAATGCCGACCAGTGCCAAATCTGTCGGATGCACGGTCAACTTGGTGCCATTCCCCTGCTGGCTACTCTGCCACAGGAACAGAGCCCTCGTACTTTCGTAGTCGATGACTCGGGCATCGAACCGACTTCCACTTTCCTTTCGCATTTCTCTCCTCGCTCGCCCCCTCTCGTTGGCTGAGCGATAAACTTTCACCACAACACATTCTAATAGAGGTCGCCATGGCCGCGCGTCGTCATTTGTCTGCGGCGTTATGGGTCCTGGAAAGTTACAAGGAGAGAATCTATGCGAAAGTTCGCATGCCTGATCTGTTTACTGATGATATCCTCAAGCGCGTTTGCGCTCGTTCAGCCCGATATCTCGGCCATTGGAGATTTCCGGGCATTCACCGGCAATTGGAAAAATCTCGATAGTACCAAGACACCCCGCAATGGCACATTTAATATGTCGTTTCAGGAGCTGGAACTCGCGATTGCAGGGTATCTCAATCCGTTTGCCAAAGCCTGGGTTACGGTTTCGAGTCCCGGCGATGGATTCGAAATCGAAGAAGCTTATGGGACTATTTTCAAGGGTCTGCCCCTCAAGAGTGAATTGCGGGCCGGCCAATTCCTGGTCGATTTCGGGAAATTGAATTCCAACCACGTACACGCCTTTCCGTTTGTCGATCGTCCGCTCGCGGAACGGGTACTCCTCGGAGGCGACGGGTTCAAAGACCAGGGAGTGAACTGGAATTTGCTTCTCCCCACGAAGGTCTACAGCAAATTGTCATTGAGCATACTGCGGGGGGGGATTTTTGGCGCACTGGACGCACCTGACGATCCGCTGGATGGCCGGTACACTCAGCAGCCGATCTACGCCGGGAGACTCAATTTCTTTCTGCCGGTTGGAGAGAAGGGGGACCTCGATCTCGGATTCTCCGGGCTCTTTGGCCGCTACAAGGGAAAAGGGGCCTATGGCACCGGCGACGACCTCAACGGCTTCCGCAATCTGAACGCGACTATGGCAGGGATCGACGCTAAGTACAAACATCGGTGGAACGACTACAGTTCATTGGTTCTTCAAGGAGAACTGATCACCAATCATCGGACTATATTCACCGATCAGTTTTCCTCAATCTCGAACTACGGTGCGTTTGCCTTTGTCGATTACCGGTTCCGCAAACGGTATAATGTCGGCTTCATGTTTGACCGCGCGCCGGGAATCTATGACAACACGGCCGACGACTACGAACAGAATGTCCCGGACGATCTGAGCAACACGCCTCACGCCCCATTCGACAGCAAGAACTCGACGACAGCGTACAGCCTGTACACCGGGTTCTCGTTGCTCGAAGAAACCACCCTGTTTCGTCTGGTGGCCAGATGGGTGGATTATCACATCGCCGACCCGGCCCAACTGATCGATCCGTCCATGACCCGCAAGCAGGGAGAGTTCAGTCTCGTGCTGCAGATGATCTGGTCGATCGGTCCGCACAAACCGCATGAATTTTAAGAGAGGATAGAGAGATGAAGAAACTCACACTTATTGCAGCCTGCATACTGATGCTGGTTGCTCCGACATTTGCCAAACTGAAGGTGGTTGCCTCAAGCAGTGATCTCGGATCGATCGTTAGAGAAGTCGGCGGGGAGAATGTCGACGTCGCCTCGATCGGCCAGGGGAAATCGAATCTTCATTTCGTTGAGATGCTCCCCAGTTACATGCTCAAGGTCTCGCAAGCGAATATCTATTTCAAAGTCGGTCTGGCGCTGGACCAGTGGGCGGCCGGAATTATCGATGGCGCCCGCAACGACAAGCTGGTGGTGATCGATTGTTCGAACGGAGTCGACGTCCTGGAGAAGCCGACAGGCAAGGTGGACGCCTCGATGGGGGATGTTCATCCCGACGGGAACCCGCACTACTGGCTCGACCCGCGAAACGGCAAAGTGATCGCCCAGAACATTCTGACCGGGCTGTCCCAGGCCGATCCGGCCAATGCGGCGGTATACAAAGCCAATTGCGAGAACTTCAACAGGCGTCTCGACTCAGCCTGGCAAGTCTGGTCGGCCAAAGCGACCGCATTCAAACGGCTTCCTATCATCAGTTATCACAGCAGCTGGGCGTACCTGGCGCATGCGTTTGATCTCGATGTTGTCGGTTTTATCGAACCGAAACCGGGGATAGAACCGACCGCGTCGCATACCGCGGAGCTGATCGATATCATCAAGAAGCGAAATGTGAAAGTCATTCTCCGCGAGCCATATTTTTCCGATCGCGCGCCCAATGCGCTGGCCAAAGCGACCGGCGCAACGGTGTACCTGGTCCCGTCATCTGTAGGAGGGACCGAAGGTGCTCGGGACTATTTCTCTCTGTTTGATGAACTGATCAGCGTGCTCTCCAAAGGAGTTGGACAGTCATGATTGAACTGTTGCAGCAGCCGTTCGTTCAGATCGGACTCCTCATCAGCCTGGTACTGGCCGGAATCCACGCCTATCTGGGGTTCCATGTCGTCAGCCGCGGCGTGATCTTTGTCGATCTGTCACTGGCGCAGGCGGCGGCGTTTGGATATGTGGTCGCAGTCTTTGTCGGATTCGGCGAGCATACCTTACCCGCTTATTTCATCGCGCTCTGTTTCACGCTGTTTGGAGCGCTCATGGTCTCGCTGTGTCGCATGAAAGATGATCTGGTGCCGCACGAGGCGTTTATTGGAATCATCTACGCCGGATTCGCCGCGCTGGCGATTCTCTTCCTCGCTCACCGCGCCGAAGGAATGGAGACGGTTCAGGAGATCGCCAACGGATCAATTCTGACCTGCACCTGGAAGGAACTGGCGATTATCACCGTTCTCTACTCCGGGGTTGGAGCGTTCCATTATTTATTTCGGGATCGCTTCTTCCAAATATCCCGGAATCGCCAGCAAGCGATAGCATCGGGAATCAATACCGGGCTCTGGGACTTCCTGTTTTACGCCACTTTTGGACTGGTCGTGACGTCCTCGGTGCACATCGCGGGCGTTTTGCTGGTCTTTTCGTTGCTGGTGATTCCGCCGGTAATTGCACTGTTCTTCTCGACCTCACCGGGAACCCGGCTGGCGATCGGCTGGTCGGTGGCGGCCGTGGGAGCGTTGGTGGGGATTCTCTTCAGCCTGAAACTCGATCTCCCGACCGGGCCGTCGATAATGATGGCGCTTATTCTGTTTCTGATCGTAGCGTCATTAGTAAGACGCCTGGTCACCTCCCGATAACCGAATCAAACCTGTCAGCCGAAAGACTGCTTTTGGCTGACAGGATTACCCCTGACAGTTTCTTGTTTTCTCTCCAACAGCCTGTATATTCCCCATACCTAACCGGAGTAATGTCATGAATGCGTTAAAAATATCCGATCATGCCCACTGGATCGGGGTCAAAGACCCTGATCTCAAAGTGTTTGATATCATTATGGCCACCTCGCGGGGGACGACCTACAACGCCTACCTCGCCAAGGGGACCAAAACCACCGTTCTGATCGACACGGTCAAGCGGGAATTTTCTGATGAGTACTTCGAGCATATCGAAGCCTTGACCAAGTATGAAGACATACAGTACCTGGTCGTCAACCACACCGAGCCGGACCACAGCGGCGCGATTGTCGAGCTTCTGGAACGATGCCCCAAGCTGCAGATCATCTGCTCGGCATCGGCGCTTCCGTTCGTCAAGAATGTCATCAATGTCGAAGCCCCGATCACCGGAATCAAAGATGATTATGAGATCGACCTCGGCGGCGCCAAGCTGGTATTCAAGATTCTCCCCTATATGCACTGGCCTGACACCATGATGGAATATCTGGTCGAGGACAAAGTGCTGTTCTCGTGCGATGGCTTCGCTGCGCACCTGGCCGGAAGCTCGCCGTGGGCGGATGAGTGCCCGGTCGACGCCATGGAGTTTGAGTTCAAATATTACTTTGACGCCATCATGCGGCCGTTCTGCGGTTACATTCGCCGCAACTTGCCGAAACTGGATTCGCTGGATATCGCCATGATCGCGCCATCCCACGGACCGATTATCCGCAAGAACCCGCGCCATTATATCGACCTGTACAAAGAGTGGACGGTCGACCGAACCGAGGGTAGCAAGCGGGTGACGATTTTCTATGCCACCAACTATGGCAATACCCGCAAGATGGCCAGCGCGATCGCATCGAATCTCCTGCTGGATGGCTATGACACCACCCTCATGGATGTCACCGCCTGTTCTGAGTCAGACGCCCGGGACCAGATTGAACGGAGCGTTGCGGTCATTATAGGAACGCCGACTTTTAATGGCGATGCCCCGAAACCGATCTGGGATGTGGTCAACCTGTTCGCGACCGTCTACAGTATCGGGAAGAAGGCGGCCGTGTTCGGGTCGTATGGATGGGGGGGCGAAGGTGCCAAGTTGGTGACGGAACGGCTGACCGGACTGAAACTGAAAGTGTATCCCGAACCATTTCGGGCACGGCTGATTCCTTCGGAAAAGGAACTGGCCGAACTGAATGATTTCTCTCGTAAACTCGTGGAATTTCTTAACGGATAAGGGACAGCGTGCAATTTCATTATCGTGGTAAGTTAACCAGCCTGATCATTTTTGCCATCGCGATGGCGTTTGTCGAAGCCGCCGTGGTGGTCTACCTGCGCGCGCTCTACTATCCGGAGGGATTCTCCATTGTTCTCAAGAATCTCCCTGATCTTCATGTCCATGTAGAAATGTTCCGTGAATTGGCTACGATCGTCATGCTCATAGCGGTAGCCGGAATTGCCGGGCGCAAGGGGTGGGAGCGGTTCGGCTATTTCATGATCCTGTTCGGCATCTGGGACATTTGTTACTACCTGTGGTTGAATGTCTGTATCTCGTGGCCGCGATCGCTAACCGATTGGGATATACTCTTCCTGGTCCCGGTACCGTGGGTAGGACCGGTGATCGCCCCGATTCTCATTTCCGCTGTGCTCGTGGCGGCCGGAATCGGCATTACGCGACTGTACACGAGAGAACTTCGCTTCCGGCCGAGCATTACGTCCAAGACGCTCTTCCTTCTTGGCACAGCCGTTATTCTCTATTCATTCATGAGGGATTATTCGGCGGTGGAGCACAATCAGATGCCGGAAGAATACTGGTATCCTCTGCTCGCCGGCGGACTGCTCTTCTACGTGATCGCCTTCTGGCACTCACTCCGGCGGGTCAAGCACTAGGAGAACCGTCGGAGCGATACGCCAGTACCCGGACTTTCTCAATCGTGATCAATCCCCCCTTGACCAGTTTCTGAAGTTCCGGCAGGAACGCTTCGATCTTCTCAACCGCATCGACAATCTCAATGACAATCGGAAGGTCTTCGGAGAGCCGGAGAATCTTGCTGGTGTGAATTCTGCTGGTGGCGCCAAATCCGGAAATGCCACGCAAGACTGTCGCACCGGCCAGCCCGCCCGTGCGGGCAGATTCGACGATGATTTCATACAGCGGGCGTCCGCCAGAGCGATCGCTCTCGCCGATGAAAATCCTGATCAGTTCCGAATTTTCTGGAATTTGCATGCCATCTCCTCCTCTTAGACCATCCGACCCAGCGTCAATCCGGCAAACAGGCCGGCGATCCCGAGAATATTCTGTCCCGCTATATTGAGAAACGCCAGCACATACTGGCTGTCGCGAAGAAGCTGAGTTGTCTCGAACGCAAAACTGGAAAAAGTGGTGAAGGCTCCGAGAAATCCGAGCAAGAGGACAGTCCGAACTTCGCTTGAAAGCGCCAGCCGGTACTCGGCCAGCGCCCAGATCAGACCGAAGACAAAACAGCCGAGCAGATTGACCGCAAACGTTCCCCAGGGAAATCCGACACCGGAGATCCGTTGAACCCAGCCGGACAGACCGTACCGGGCCAGTGTCCCGGCGACTCCGGCCGCCCCCAGCCAAACCAATTTCATCATGTTATACCTGTCTCCATCGTTGTCTACGGACGCAGGAGTCATCAGCTGAGAGTACCAGCGGTCATATGGGGGACTCCATCCCCGCAAAAGGCACTATGAGATACGCTGTTGGGGCCGAACCGTCAAGACTAAACCGATGACGCGCCTCGCGTTACAATTGCCTTGCGGGACAGGCCTAAAACTGGTACGTTTACGCCCCGATGAACGATACTTCTGCCATAGGGTGAAATACAGATCGTGGAATTTCTCAAAGCCGTCCTAGATTTCGCCCTCCATCTCGACACCGAACTGGCCCAGATAATTGCCCAGTACGGCGCCTGGACCTATGTCATTCTCTTCCTGGTGATTTTTTGCGAAACCGGCCTGGTGGTCACCCCGTTTCTTCCGGGAGACTCGCTGCTTTTTGCTACCGGAGCTCTAGCCGCAGTGGGGGCTATAAACATCTGGGTGCTCTTTCCCCTGCTCATCGCGGCATCGATCTGCGGCGACAGTTGCAACTACACGATTGGTTTCAATTTCGGTCACAAGTTTCTGGTCAAGCGGGACAGCAAGATTTTCAAGCGGAAGTATATCGACAAGACCCAGGAGTATTACGACAAGTACGGCGCCAAGACGATGGTGATCGCGCGGTTTGTTCCGATCGTCCGGACGTTCGCCCCATTCATGGCCGGTGTCGGCAAAATGAAAACCCGTACCTTTGCGATTTATATCGTCATCGGTGCTGTCCTGTGGGTTTCGATTGGTCTCTGGAGCGGCTACCTGTTCGGCAATGTGCAGTTTGTGAAAGAGCATTTCAGTATTGTCATTCTGGCGATTATTGGAATCTCGGTTATACCTGCTATCGTTGAAATCGTCCGCCACAAAATGGCCGCCCGGAAATCGAGAGGGGCGGCATGAGCGGATTTCTCGATCTTCTGGCCGGCAATCAGCTGCTGCTTTTGTTCACCGTGATCGGGCTCGGGTACATGATCGGAAACATCAAGGTGTTCGGATTCAGCCTTGGGGTGGCCGCGGTGCTGTTTGTCGGGATGGCGCTTGGTGCGATCGATGATCGTCTCACTTTGCCGGATTATATCTATGTCATCGGGCTGGTGTTGTTCGTTTACGCGATCGGCTTGCAGGCCGGACCTGGGTTTTTTGCCTCGTTCCGCTCACGCGGACTGAGATATAGCCTGATAGCGGTTGGGCTCCTCTTTCTTGGTGCACTGGTCTCAGTAGTCATCTGGAAAGTGATGGGGCTCTCGGCTCCGAGTATCGCCGGCCTCTATTGCGGTGCGTTGACCAACACTCCCGCACTTGCTGCCACCGTGGAAGCGGTCAAGAATCTTTCGGGGATAATCCCCAAAGACATGGTAGATCTGTACCAATCATCGCCGGTGGTCACCTACGGTCTCGCTTATCCGTTCGGAGTGTTCGGCGTGATTCTCTGGTTCTACATTTTCGCGCGCATCTTCAAAGTTGATTTCACTCAGGAAGAACGGGATCGCCTCAAAGAAGCCGGCTCCGAAGAAATCCGGAGCATCACCTATCGTATTATCAATCCCGCCGTTGCCGGCAAGCCGGTGGAGAAAGTCCTCAAGACGTTCGGCCGGACCGGATTTGTGTTGAGCCGCATCAAGAAGGGGGAGAAGATTGAGATCGTTACCCCGCAGACTGTGCTCGACAAGGATGATCTGATTGTCGCAGTCGGCTCTGACCGCGCCCAGGAGATCGCCAAGCTCTTGTTCGGCGAATCAGTCGAACAGCATATCGCCGAGCGGCGCGATGACATGAGCTATAAACGGATTTTCGTTTCCAACAAGGCTATTGTCGGCCGGACGATTGAAGAACTCCGTGGCAATCAGCAGTTCCAGTGGACGATTACCCGGTTACGCCGTGGCGATGTTGAGTTCGTCCCGACACCGGACACGATCCTGGAATTGGGAGATCGCATTCTGGTTGTCTCGCGCCGTGAGCATTCCGATCACGTGACGGAATTTTTCGGCGACTCGATCAAATCTATTTCCGAAGCCGATTATCTTTCCCTATCTCTCGGCATTGTGATCGGTGTGTTTGTCGGGATGATCCCATTCCCGCTTCCGAATGGCCTGACCTTCAAGCTCGGTTTTGCCGGTGGACCACTCATAGTCGGATTGTTTTTGGGACGTCTTGAAAAGACCGGACCGATCGTCTGGGGA
Organism: Candidatus Zixiibacteriota bacterium; assembly: GCA_049290195.1. Taxonomy (GTDB): domain Bacteria; phylum Zixibacteria; class MSB-5A5; order GN15; family FEB-12; genus FEB-12. The sequence continues at coordinate 7,077 of JBATNE010000080.1, read as the reverse complement.
ATGCCGTTCAACGCTAACCTCGTGCTGCGACAGATTGGACTGGTGTTCTTCCTGGCCGCGATTGGCACCAAAGCCGGGCACGGATTCTTGACTACTTTCCAATCCCATGGCTGGGGGATTATTGTCGGGGGAGCGATCATCACCACGTTTGTCACTGTGCTCACGCTGTTTGTGGGGTATCGCTACCTGAAGCTGCCGATGTCGGCGGTGATGGGTGTCATGTCCGGCATGCAGACACAACCTGCCTGTCTCGCCTATGCCAATCAGCAGTCATCGAGCGAACTGCCGAACATCTGGTACGCCACTGTTTATCCGGCATCGATGATCGCCAAGATCATTATCGCGCAGGTGATCGTCTCGACCCTGCTTCTCTTATCCTGACCGGGAACTCCTGCGGTCAGGCCGCAGTTAAGATAGCGACTCACGTCATAACCGACCGAATCCACAAGGAGCGAATAGAATGGAACTTGGAAATATCAAGATCACGATCAAGCCGAATTCATCGGCCCGTATCGAATGTGCCCGTGCTGAGATCACGTTGCCCGATGGTACCGTCGTGGTTAAAGAGGGAGCGTTTTCACTCTGCCGGTGCGGTCAGTCAATGACCAAGCCGTTCTGCGATGGCGCCCACAAGACCTGCGGGTTTGAGGGGTAGATAGTTCTCTACCGTGAATAAATGATTCTCTTTGTGGCCCACCCTTTAGGGTGGGTTTGCCGAATCGCTACTTCAACAACAGCATCTTCTTGACCCGTTTGTCCCCGGCCAATTCCAGTCTCGCAAAGTAAACCCCCGACGCCGCCTTGCCTGCGTTCCAGATGAATTTGAGGCGCGTGTTGGGCTGTGCCATTCCGTCGAACAGAGTAGTGACCAGCTGCCCGCGAATATTGTAAACCGCGAGTGTCATGGAACCTCCAGGACCAGTATCAAGGCTCAGCATTGTCGAAGGGTTGAACGGATTGGGATAAGGATCGTGCAGGCCAAATGCCATTGGAATATTCTCGGGACTGTCCTGGTCCGTTACATCTGTCGCTATATCCAGATGATAGATCGAGACTGCTGCTCCATTCACTACTACTAATCGCGGAATGCTGTCGCCGTACAGGTAATCCCAGCGTTTTGTACCTGATGGAACAGTAGTTATTCGATCACGAATCGTCCCATCGCTCCCGCGGAACATGAGAAGCGTGTCGCCGGAGAAGGCGAAGAAATAGCCGGGGAGCATGGGATGGTAGGCGAAGTTGGAGTAGTTAGTGCCGCTTATGTCAAGCGACCAGTCTAAGTCCGCGGAATCAGCGGTCACAAAAGTACGCGCTTCGAGATACTGAGTAATCGTGGGGGGTAGCGGCGGGTAGGCCCGACAATCCTGAGACGACGTATGATAGTGTGTGATGAGTTCTTTTCCGTTTCCGGGGATGAGATCTCCGACGCAGCCGAATCGATTCTCAGTGTGACTGCAGGGGGGGAGCGTGCGCGGCTTCGCTGCCATCTGCTGCGCTAATCCATCACTAAGAAGATCGTAGAGATAGATTGTCGATCGGATTTGGTAACCTACGAACCACCCATAGAAGAAATCCGTATATCCAACAGAGGCAAAATATGTCGGAGCACCTGAAGTATCATTGAACTGATGAAGGCCATTTACGTACTTGTCACTTTTCCAGGCCACACTGTCCGGAGCTGAATAGAATTTTGTGGTCAATCCATTGGTCCAGGAGGTAATGGTGGTGTTGGTCCCAAAACCATCTACTTTCTCCACAGATGTGAGGAGCTCTGGATAGCCATCGTTGTCAAAGTCCCGGGCCTCTAGGACGGGGCCGCCAAGATACCCTGCACCATAGATCACGCCCCAAACCGTGTCGATGGTGAGGCTGATAGAGTTGGCGGTATCACAAGAGCGATATATGTCGAGGTATGTGTAGGTAGGGTACAGATAGAAATCTGGTGAAGGCGCTATCCTTACAGCAACAATGTCCGGGACTGAATCGCGGTTGACATCAGCCATTTCGACTTTGAGGATTTCCTGATTCGAGTCTGCCTGTTTGCTGAACAATACTGACTCGCTTGCCTGGTCATAGAGTTGGATCAAGTGACCATTAGTGGCCAGAACCGAAAGCGAAGTTCCACCCTGCTGCGAGACTAGTTTCATTTGGGTGATTGAATCGAGATTAGGCACGGTAAACGTCTTCTCATGAACAAACGACACGGCCCCGAACGATTGAGCAGCAAATGCAATCAGAAGAAATGAAACCCCGAGCAGTATTGCGGACAGACGCATCGTACACCCCACCGGTTGAGCCTAATATAAGATAGCGGGATCGATGATAGTGTCAACGCTTGAATCGAAGCACCCCTCCAGTCCAGTCCAGCCCCCCCATAACGAAAAAGCCCCCGCCGAAGCGGGGGCTTTCTCCAGACTATGGAAAGTCTCAGTAGTCGTAACTACTTCAACAGTACCATTTTCTTCGTAGCCGTGAAGGTACCGGCGGTGAGCTTGTAGAAGTACACACCACTGGCATTATTCGAGGCATTCCAGTTCACCGTGACGTAACCGGCTTCGTGCGTGCCTTCGAACGACTGGACTTCCTGACCCTGGACGTTATAAATCGTCAGGGTGTAGTTGGTCGCGGTCGGGAGAGCAAACTCGATAGCGGTGGTCGGGTTGAACGGGTTAGGATAGTTCTGGCTAAGAGCGAACGTGCTCGGAGCAAGCTTCGCAGTTACCATTTCACCAGTAACCGTCGCGAGATCCATAGAGACAACCTGTCCGGTGCCAACATTGATGAAGGCGCCTTCGAAGCCGGCATTGTTGTAGTCACTCACCTTTGAGGACGGAACGACAACGATGCGGGTGTTCTGGCCGTCGAAGCCATAGGTCATTTCCATGTTATTCACGAGCAGTTTCGGTTCCACATTGCCGTTCACCACGATGAACGCGCCACCCATCTGGCCGGCTACTGAGAGCACGCCATTAGAGGCAACGGTCACGTTGGCAAGAGCGGTCGAAGTGCGGACCGTGGTCTTCGGGTACGGGAGAGCGTCGCCCACGATGACACGAATCAAGTATACCAAGTCGGCAACCGTCAAGGTAAGACCATCAGCGTTGGCATCGGTAGCGGCGATCGAACCGTCGACATTGACTGTGAAGGCAGAGAGACCCTGGACGAAGTAGTTGGTGAACATCACGGCGTCAGCAATTTCATACGCGAAATTGTTGAGGTTGATGTCGCCACGAGCGTCGATGGACTCGGAGCATACGAAGTCAACGCCGCCATTGAAGAAGTCGAGGGCACGCCAGGTGGTCGGCTTTCCAGGAGTGACGGTGTCACAAACGGCCTGGGCGCCAAGTCTGGTCGGGAAGCCGACGGTCTTGTCTTCAATGTGGTAGTACGGGAATGACGGACCCGGGAGCACGTCATTGTGGTTGTAGCCGAATACGTACCGGCTGATAATGAGCGAGTCGCCTTTAATGTTCGAGAAGGCGTTGTCACCACAATCATACCAGAAGAATTCGACCGGCACGTACTGGCAATCCAACGTTCTGTTGTTAGAAACGAGGAAGTGCAGGTCTGCCAGCGTCACGCTATCGGTCGGGAGGGCAGGAGCCCAGCAGATCGGATGGGCGTTGCCGTTGTTGGTTTCAGCCAACGCGACAATACGAACCTGTCCGGTCGGGCAGCCATTACCGCAGTTACCAAACGGTCCCTGACGATAGGTGAAATATTCCCAGTGACAAGCAGTGATGAAGGCACCGGGGGTCACGCCCTGTAGAGACATGGCGGAGTTGTCATAGGCGAGCAGCAGGTCGAAACCAGCAACAGGAATGTTGGACTGGTACCAGATGCTGACATCGGAGAACTGACCCTGATGCTGGTCGTGTACTTTTTCAACAACGACACGGCTCCAGCGGACGTTGATCGTCACCTGGCAAGTGTCAGCCTTGTTCGGGCTGCACGGGCTGCAGGTGTTCGCGCCGTCGGAAACCACGATGTTGAACGTCCACGTGCCAAGATAGGCAGGGTTGTTCGATACGGTCGGCCAGCTGAAGGCGCCTGTGACCGGATTAAAGGTCAGTGAGCCCGGGCCGGAGAAACCGTAATAGGAGTACAGGAGAGCATTCGGACCACCATCGGGATCGGTAGCAACTACTGTACCGGTCGCGGTTTCGCCCATCACGATGTTGATCGGGGCGGGGCAGGTGATCGTCGGGGGCTTGTTCTGTACGCAAATGCTGAAGGTAGTCTGGGCGACGGCGCCGCACTTATCGGTAACCTTAACAACGACCGCATTGTCGCAGACGTCTGCGCCGGTCGTCACCCAGGAGATGGCTCCTGTGGTCGGGTTAACAGTAAGGGTAGCCGGGCCGCTGACTTTGGCATACGCCACAGTTTCGCAACCATTGGCAAGATCAGGATCGCTGCCCACGGCCGTACCGGTGTAGGTCTGGCCCCAGAAAAGGGTAGCGTTCGGGATCGCGGCAATAGCCGGATTCTGATTGGTAAGCGTAATCGTTCCATTGGTGACCGACACCGGAAGAATGGTGGAAGTCGCTTCAGAAACGAACTGGGTCTGCACAGCAGCCGGGATCGGATAATTAAACACGGCAGGGACCATGGTCATGGAACCAGTACACAGGTCCTTCGTGTGATAATTGATACGACCGACTACATAGTTCCCAGGTGCTAATGCTGCATCACTCGGACTCGTCAACATAGCGGCGATTCGAATAGTGTCAGGAAAGACACCATCGACGCCAGAGGTATCGTCCACAACACGGGTCACTAAATTTGTAAAACCCGCGTCAAACGTGAAGATACTCCCGGCAGGTGGCAATGTGACATCTCCATTGATTTCAACGATGATTTCAATGGCGCTCACCGGACCAGTGGTAACCTGAGCCGTCACGGTCGCAGTCTGATTGACACACCGCGGGACGCTTTTGGTCTCAAATACTACTGAGTCGGCTAACGCGGAAGATACCGCAAACACCGCTATAAAGGAGATCAGCAGCAAAGAATAGAAGGTTCTTTTTTGCATCATTTAATGCTCCTTTAATAACATAAAGGTCATTCAAGTTATTAGGTGATCCTTCTGAAGATAGTCCTCAGAGAGCTCAGCCTAAGTAAGGCCGATGTTTGCCCATCGAAGGGCCGGGTGTCGGATCCCGCCATCATCCACTGAAACTTTCCGCACCATGACAGAACTCCGCCACAGCGGATACCGGTCAAGTCAGTGATGTATGGATTAATTATAAACGAGATGGACAAGACGCGGTCAGGTGTATCTAACCATCGCGGTCTTAATATCTCTTAGTAAAACCTGAACGACGAGCTGACGATGCAAGTAACGCCAAGGTAAACTTAACGTTATTTAAGGTGCTGGAGATTCAAAACAGAAGCGTTGTTAACACATCTATTTCCCTAGACGCCCCCAAGTAACCATATTTCCGAAAATTGTCAAGGGAAAATCGAGAAAAATCTTCCAGTTGGCCATTCTACTACCCCCGATAGTTACAAAATCGACCCGTCCTGCTCCGAGAATCGCCCCGGACCGACGCCCCACGGCCGGTGCAATATGCCCAGTCGGACCAACCACCGGGCGGCTTGGTGCCTGCCTGAACCCACAAGACCGGGCCCAGTGCTCCAGATGAGCGTACGCACTTTGGTCTCCTCCCCCGGTAACGGGAGCTACCAGCCACTCGTCGAGCTTGTGAAAAGAGGTGCAATGTCGGTGGTCCGGACGCATCGATCTGCATTAACCGAGTAGCTCAGCCGAAGCCGCAGGCACCAAGCTTGAGCTGTGAAATGTTTCACATAGTCGGCTGGATTCGAGTGAAGTTCTGGGAGTGGGATTGGGGGTCTAGAAGCGAAAGACGAGATTAGAGGAGATCAGGAAAAGGGCGTTGTTGTTGGCGGAATCGGAGTGCCATTCCCACTCGGCTGTACCCAGGGTATTGAGGCTCAGCCCCCCGAAAATTGTCCAGTCGGCGAAGAGGCTCAGGCGTTCAAAATTGAAGCTGGTCAGGAAGCTGGAGGGGTACTTTATAGTCCGGCGGCCAGTGGTTGATTCCAGGGAGGCGACCGCCTTTCCGGGGGCTACCAGGTCCAAACTGGCCCGTCCACCCAGTTCTAAATAGTCCTCCCGGTCGGTGGCGTCGGAAGGGCGCTGGTGGAGGAATTCGACCGATGGCCCCAGGCCAATGCTCCATTCCCCCCATTCCGGCCCGGCCAGGGCGGCTATGGCCACCCGTTGATACGAGGGGTTGAGCTGGTCGGCCGGCTTATACCAGGTGAAGTCCCCGGAAAAGTCGGACCGGGCGAAGAACTGCTCCCCGAGCCTGACCCGGCACCGGCCATCGACGTCCAGCCTGGTGTAGTCGTCCAGTTCGTCCGCCCGCTTGTAGTCCTTGATCTCGAAACGGGACAAGAGGTCCAGGTCGAACTTGCCAAAGGTCCCAAACAGAGAACTCTCCAATCCTCCGCTAAAGTAGCTCAAGGATCCGGAATCGGGCACTGACCGCCCCAATATGAAGGCGTCGGCCTGGATCTGGTTGAAGTCGCCGAATGCGCGGTCCACCCCGATCTTACCCCCGCCGCGGACATAGTCATAGGCATAGGCGGCACTATCGGCAAAATGGACACCATCGGCTTGCCCCGACGCCCAGAGGTTTGTCGATGCTCCCATCGGGAGTTTGTACCGGAGCACCGTGCTCCCGAGGAGGTAGCTGGTTCCCGACGAGGGACTTCCACTGAATTGATGCCGCCAGTCCGCTTCGGAATGCCAGTCGATTTTGCCCGGCCCCAGTTTCGGCCGCCAGGTACCGGAGAACTTGGTGCGGAGAAGATGAGCGGTCTGTTCATACCCACCCCGAAGTTCCAGCGTCCGGTCATCGGCAGACCGGTAACTGACCCCGAGCGTCCCCTTGAAATCATTTAGATAGTTGGAAGTGTAAGCAAATCGGGTCAGGAAGGTGTCCGGAGTGGTCCCGGTTGTGGAATCCAGAAAGTAGCGCTGGGAGAAGTAGTCATACCCAACCCCGGCGGAATAGGAAAGCCCCTTGGCGAACGCTGTCCCTTGTG
>JBATNE010000079.1:0-1627 GCA_049290195.1 Candidatus Zixiibacteriota bacterium | reverse complement strand
CCCCTAGAATTGGTGGAAAAGCTCGAGAAAGAAAAAGGATTTTCACAAACGTAGGTTGAAAAATAGCTCGGAAATATCCCGACGTTATTTCTGGTACTTTGCTTTTTTCAGGAGATAGAGAGCTTCTTCGGTGAGTCTCCGGTTCGATTTAATCATGTCTGCGATGAATGAAAAGATAAGCAGTTGAATACCAATAAGGAAAGTGACGCTCCCAAAAAGGAGATAATTGAGATAGGGAGTAACTTTCAATCCGTGTGAAATATAGAGTACGAAAAAAGTGATGAACGAAATGAGAGATAGTCCAATAAGCAACAACCCTGGAATTCCAAAGAATTTCATGGGACGGACATCTCGCACTGCTTTGATAATAATCCGGGCACTCTGTTGGATATATCGAGAAATGCTTCGCACAACCCGTGATTTTCGTTCGGCAAAATAGGTAACTTCAACGGGGATCCACAACACTTTCAAATTTTTCCCGAGGGCATCGATGATGACTTCTTGGGTATAGGTGAACTCGCCGGGGAGATTGAGCCGAAGGAGCGTCTCGCGGCTGTAGACGCGGAAGCCACAGGTAAGATCTTTGATATCGGTATTCATGAAGCAGCCGATGAGCCAGGCAGCTAGCCGATTGAGGCGATCTTTTAACCAGGGAATATTTTTTGCTTTCAGGTGATCAAAGCGATCTGCTGAAACCATATCAGCTTTCCCCAGAAGGACGGGCTCGAGGAGGGTGGCAATATCACGTGGATCGAATTGTCCGTCGGCATCGATAAACGCCATGACATCAGCTCCTTGTCCGAGGGCATTCTCTACGGCCGTTCGAAAGGTCTTCCCCACCCCTCGATTGACTCCATGTGAAACCACAAAATCTGCTCCGGCCTCTCGGGAAACGGTCGCTGTTCGATCGGATGATCCATCGTCGACTACTTGAACCAAAACTTCATCAATACCAGGAAATGAGCGCGGGATACGCCCAATAGTCTGACCAATTTTTTCCTCTTCATTGAGGGCGGGGATACTCACGATAAGTCGCATAGGGTTAAACGTTAAGGTTTTTCGTTGGTGGTTATTTTTTGTATGAGATTGGTGTACTCCGCACATCGAAAATTACACTCTTCTTTTGCTCCATCAAGTCCTTTTCTGACAATTTTTTCCTGGCACTCCTTGAGTGCGATCTCGCATTTGGTACGATTATCTTGGAAGTATTCCCAGTTAAACTGATACCCAAAATAGGGGAGTGCAAAGTAGGCAATCACCAACACCCCAGCCATCCAAATAATGAGCCGAATCAATCCAAAAATCATACTGTTTTCCAAAGAGACGGACGATTATTTAGCGACCAATCCCCTTATATATAATACCAGCTTTTCGAAAAAGATGCTTGTCAAAGGCGTTTTTCCCATCAATAAACACCTTGATACCATGTTTGACGAGGAGGGCTGGAGTAATAGTTTCACGAAATACCCGATGATCAGTAGCGAGGATGAGGGCGGTAGATTTTTTCAAGATGTCACTCAGGGAAGTAGTATTTGAGAGTTTCTTGAGATGTGGATCAAAAGTATAGACTTTGGCGCTATGGTGTTCGAGCTGCTCGATGATTTTTTTCGCAGGCGATTCACGAACG
>JBATNE010000078.1:0-17131 GCA_049290195.1 Candidatus Zixiibacteriota bacterium | reverse complement strand
GTTGACTCCCCCCCCAAAAGCCCATATATTGACCCCGCATTTTTTCACAGTAAGGACAAAGGGAATTGGCCGGTTTTAACGAAAAGAAACGTAAGTGGTATGAGGAATCATCCCTCTTCCTTGGACGCGCCTGCCTCAAAGTCGGTCTTACCCCGAACATTCTCACCGGAATCTCTTTCATCTGCGCCATCGTCTCCGGCATCTACTTCTGGCGCGGCCAGATGTGGATGGGAGTTATCTGGATGTTGGCCAACGCTATCACCGATATGCTCGATGGTTCCACCGCCCGCGCCGGCGATATGGGGACCGTCTTCGGCGGCATCCTCGACCATGTCTCTGACCGCTATGGCGAGTTCTTTATCCTCGCCGGCATCACCCTGTCAAACCGCGTTCATCCCGGCTGGGGCTTGTTCGCCCTTTTCGGTATGCTGATCGCCAGCTACACCCGCGCCGCCGCCGAATCGATGGGAAAGATTGAAAACTGTGCCGTCGGCATTATGGGCCGTCTCGAGAAATTTGTCCTCATCATGCTTGGCGCAATATTCGAAGGTCGTTTCTCCGATGGAAATTGGCCCTGGGGACGTCCGCTTGAACTCGCCCTGATTATCTGCGGGACAACTTCGTTCATAACCGCCGTCCAGCGACTCATTTACGCCAAGAAGATTCTCGGCAACCGCAAAACCGTCTAACGCTTCACTATTGAGTAATCCCATGATCATCGCCATCGGTAATCCGGTCTACGACTATATCAAGACTCCCAAAGTCGATACCAAAACTCGCATCCTCTCCGGATGCTCCACCAATGCCGCTCTCGCCCTTTCCAAAATGGGGAAACAGGTAAAACTAGTTGGTTCGGTAGGCGATGATTTCCGCGATGCCTTTATCAACGATCTACGAAAATTCGGCATCTCGTATGAAATCACACCCTCAAGAGAAACCGGCGGCTTCTCGCTGATCTATTACGATGCCTTCGGCAATCGCACATTAGACTTGCTCGGCCGCGCCGCCGATATACCGACTCTGCCGCCTTCTCTGTACGCCGATGCCGAAGCCGTCTTGATCGGTCCGATTCTTGGCGAAGTTTCTTTTGAGCAGATTCGCACTATTCGGAAGAATTTCTCCGGCCTCTTCTTCTGCGACCCGCAGGGTCTGTTGCGTAACGCCGATGAGTCCGGCCGCATACATCACTCCAAAGTCGATGGTATTGAAGAGACCCTTGGGCTTTTCGATATCGTCAAACCGAACGAACTCGAAGGGAAGATCCTCACCGGAATCGATTGCCGTGAGAACCCTTACGAAGCCGCAAAGATTATCAAATCATGGGGCCCAAAAATCGTGATCGTCACGCTGGCCGAACTCGGCTCGGTGATTTACGATGGCACGCAGTTCATTGATATTCCCCCGTATGAAATCGATCTGGTCGATGCTACCGGCGCCGGCGACACTTATATGGCTGGATTTACGTTTGAGTATCTCAAGACGGGCGGTGATTTGCGGAAGGCGGGGTGTTATGCTTCGTGCACGTCATCGATTATGATTGAGAATGTCGGTCCTGATTTCGCGATGTCGGAATCGATGATCCGCTCCCGCCAGGCCACGCTATTGGCAATGTCCGACTTCAAACCCAAAGTCACTGTGAACTCGTAGGTCGGGTTCCGAATCCCGCATCAAGCGGGAAAAGAAACCCGACACCACTGCTCCGTCGTCATTGTTCAAGATGAGCCTCGCGAATCGCAGAATCCCGCCGAAGGCGGGACGAGGACTTTCGAGTGGACTGTACGGAACAACGAATCAATCTGCCCCCACTTTCATTGGCGGGATTGGGCGTTGCAATCCCAGAGCACCGTCGGGCTGATCGGAGTCGAGAACCGACACCGCCCGTCCATGGCGGAAGCGACGTGTCACTCTCAATTCCCTGGCTTGACACACCTTTCTAATACCCGGTCACCAGGAGCCGCTTGGCCGCCGTGATACCACAGTGCTGAAACTTATCATAGGCCGCCGCTGCTTCCGTGCGAATCACATCAGTTCCCTTTCCTCCGCCCCAGGCATCGATGGCCGCATGAAGCGTATATGCCTCCGGTGCCATCAAGCCGGTAGTCCAGAGAACTGGTTCTGCCTTTAGTCCCCTCAAATGCTTCACGAAATACTGCCGGCTCATACATGCCAGAATAATTGTCTGACGCCCGGTGCTGTCCCCCGATAGACCCTGCATCGGTAGTGCAAAATCCATGAGTCCCTCATGCCCCACATACACCGCTAACTCTGCATTACTCACGGAAAGCGATGTCGTTCCCCCAGTCTCGCGGACCGAAACAGTGTCCCCCAGCTGTCGACCGGCGGCCAGTCGAAGAAAATCCTCGACAGCCTGTTGAATTCGTTCCCCTTTGTATGCATCAGCCACCAGATAGAGACCAAGACGCTTGTGTTTGAATACACATCGCTCCAGCACGGTATCAGGTCGCACACCCACCGTGGTTGTGAGAAGCGTCCAATCCGGAGATCTCCGAAAGTAGGTCTTCACACCGTAAGCCGCGCCCCAATAGAGATTGTTCTGAGGGTCGGTACCGTCGCCAAGTCGCTTGGGCACGGGGATAATCCCTTGATGGTCATTGTCTGCTAGAGCGACAAACGCATGTATCACGCGGCATGAGTCAGGAACTTTTCCCGCTACGCTGGCGGCCAAAGCCGCGCCAAGGATTATTGCACACATCAATATACGCATGGACATTTCGTCTCACTCCCCCGATAAAATCAGGGAAACACGACACCTGCAATATAGACGTTTCATTCTCTGTTAGTGTGAAATCCCGTAAATGGGTGCCCCGTCTCCTCAATGCGGGTCTATTTCCCATATGCGTCTGCCTGTGCCGAGCCGAAGCCCCCCCCGGGAACCCCTCCCCTTCCCCGGCGTTCTACCTACCACAGACTTCAACGGAGACCACTATGTCCGATTCTATTTTCTTTCGCCGCCAGTCCAAACGTGCCTATCTCCCCAAACCGGTCGAACAGGAAAAACTGGATCGTATCTTTGAGAAAATCCGATGGTCTCCCTCGTGCAACAACAACCAGCCCTGGAAATTCGTCGTGGTCCGTGACCCGGCCCAGCATGCCAAGTTCATGACCGCCGCTTCCAAAGGCAACCAGTGGGCCGATGCCGCACCTATTCTCATCGCCGTCTGTTCTCGCCCCACCGATGATGTCATCCGCAAGGACGACCATGTCGAATATTACTCCCTCGGCTGTGGTCTTGCGGTGATGTCACTATTGTTGGCTGCGGTCGAAGAAGGCCTTATGGGGCATGCCATGGCCGGCTATGATTCCCCCGCCATGAAGCAGCAGTTGGAAATCCCAACTGAATATAATGTCATGTGTATTATTTCGCTGGGGTATCCCGGACCGATCGACCTGCTCGATGATCGCACGCGCGCCAAGGACGAGGCCCCCCGCACCCGCAAACCGCTCGATCAGATTCTCTCGTACGACCGCTTCGCCTTCACCGAAATACCAAAAGAAGCCTGATCAATCTAAGGGCGTTGTCCGGTGGGCGTGGAAAAAGCTGTTTTCGTCACCGATAACCAGCCGCGATGGCCATCCCCCTTCGGTAACTGACACCTTGAGTCCATTCCGTATCGACGGCAGATCAAACACGAGCGCGGTATTGAACGATTCTCCGGCCCCGATCCGCTTGTCGAGCGGCTCCTGTTTGCCGAACCGTTTAACATACGCCGCCTGACCCGCTTCCGAAATCCCGTACGCATTCCCCAGACTGTCGATCAATTGCACTCGGGGACTATCCGGCGCCATCTCCATTCGCTTGCCCTTGTTGGTCACTCTGAGATACACCACCACATACTGCCGCGCGGTTGCCGAATCTGAGCTGATGGGATCGATCTTGAACTGAGTCACCGTCGCGCACCAGTCATCGAAACATTGCTCTTCTCCGTACTTCAGATCTTTGGCCTGCGAAAAAAGCGACACCGTAACCAGCGCCACCGCGTACAGTGCATAGACGATTCCCAGAATTCCCGCCAGACGGACAATCGACTTTGTCCGATCACGCATCCATGCCACCAGCCCGAGTATCACCATTACGAGCGTGAACACGCCGAGCGCCAGAAAGAGAACTGTTCCTATAATCATAGACCGTCCCAATGCATAAAGATGCCATTACACTAAGCCGACCTGAGCCCTTCGGCAACCATTTTTTCTCCACCGCACATTTCCCTTTCGCCGCCTTGACCGCTCGAATCCGACCTGCTATATTTAGCCAACTGAAAGGGGAGTCGTATGTCTACACTTCGAAGTCTCGCTCTGGCACTGGTGTCATGCGCCACGCTCACCACACTGGTTCCCGCCGCCGACACAACTTCATTTAGAGTCAACAGCTATGTTCCGATCCTGTTCCGCGACCTCTCCTGGCGCGCAACTGGAAGCGGCAGCATCTCCGGCAACGATGCTACAGGCCAGAGCATTAACAGCATGGAAACGTCTAACAACACCAACGGCTCAGATCAAGAGGCGCTGTCCTTTTCAAGCCTGACTAATTACCGTAGAATTATGCTCGATGACTTCCGCCAGGTCGGTCTGGGTGTTGACGTGAGATACAGTCGAAGCAAGGGGAAGTCGAGATCTGCGAACGGCAACCTTGGGTATCTCCAAAATCATTACCACGAATCAGGCGCCCACAGCCTAACCCTTACCTTCACGCCATCGTGGGACATCGGCCGATATCTCCGCGACGATTACTTTCTATCGTTCCGGGGAAATGCCCGATTGGGATGCTCTATTTCTCCGGCTTCGCACAGCTACGAAGACATAAACTCCAGGCGGATCCTCGACTCCAATCGCCTCGAGACCAGTTTCAATTCTCACATGGAGTCGACCACCGGGAGCAGCAAGTCCGGCATGATCGATTTCGCCGTTGGCCCAGGCTGGGGGCGGGCGTACGACGGCAGCTACGGGGCAACCGCACTGTATATGATCGAAGAACTCCGCAAGACGGGAGCGGTTGCACGTGAGCCGGGATACAATGAAATGATGCAACTGTCCGATACGATCTACTGGTATCGCAATCGCCACATTATCGATTCTCGGATAAACCGCATCCAGGCCCTGACGGCAATAGTTGCCTATCTCGTTTCCATTGGCGCTGTCAGAGACCTCGGCCCATACGGCTGCTTCATACTTCAGGATGTGTGGGACTACTATCCACGGACCGGAAGGAGTCTCGAAGGATTCGACGACACCATTATCTACACAAGGGGTCTCGGCATTCCTCGGCAGTTTGGACATCGCATCCGCGCTCTGTTCGGCTACCAATATGAATTTCGCAAGTCCAGTCGCCGTAACCAATACCTCGATTACTATCACGATGTAGTTCAGCCCGGTTATGATGGTGAAGATCGGACGGAGACCGAGTTTACGGAAGAGAGCTTAACATACGGCGAAACCTGGTCGAGCCGGTCGGTTCCGTACATTTCACTCATCGCCGAATACTATCTCCCATTTGGCTTCCGATGGCAGTTGAATGGCATGATTCAAGGCTGGTACTACCTGACGCCGCTCCAGCGGGAATCCTCCTCGCAGACGCAATATGAGCATGACAGCCTGACAAGTCACAGCGATGAGTATCGAAACCGCACTACCGACGACTACCACTTCCTCATGACCGGCACCTGTATGTATATCGTCAATTCGAGGACCTCTGCTTCTTTCTTTGCAAGTTATGACTATATGCAGGGTCGAGACGCTTCGGGTCGTGTTTACAACGGCGATCAGGTTGCCTATTCCTCGGCCCATTGGCGGGCCGGCTGGGAGTTCCAGCTTGGCGCAGAATTGCAGTATCGAATCTCGCTTCCACTTACCCTCTCCGCTAGTGCAACGTACCGGGATTCCCGCTCGGAATCCCAAGTGACTAGTTTCTATCACAACAGTAGGAGTGAGACAATTTCAGTCGGCGCCTCAGCCCAGTATGATATCTTTTGAAATAGAGGCCGAAAATCAGTATCCTTCCAAAATGACAACTATTGACTACTCCGACTTTGAAAAGCTCGATATCCGGGTCGGCAAAATAATCGAAATCGCAGATTTCGAACGCGCCCGTGTCCCGGCCTACAAACTGAAAATCGATCTCGGCCCCGAAATCGGCATAAAGCAGACTTCGGCCCGCTTCAAAACAGATTACACCCCGGACCAACTTCTCGGCCGTCAGTGTTTGTGTGTGGTGAATTTCGAACCGAAAAATATCGGCGGGTTCATGTCCGAAGTATTAATGCTCGGTGTGCCGCGTGACTCAAGCGATACTGGAAGCATTGTATTGGTAACTACCGAATCCGACGCCCTCCTCGGCGGAAGAATGTACTGACTGTAGGTCGGCGTTCCGAAGGAGCGATTAGCGACCGAGAAACCCAATATCATTGCTCCGTCGTCATTGCGAGGCAGTTCCACCGCCCGGTGGAACAACGAAGCAATCTGTCCACTTGGTAGCGAAGGTCCCACTGTTCAAGACGAGCTTTGCGAGTCGCAGAATCCCGCCTTCAAGCGGGATGAGCGCGGAGTCGAGAACCGAACCTAGCCACAGGTGCCCCAAATCGTTTCGTCGGCCACCCGCCCCTTTCAACCCGCATCTTCACTTACGGCTCTTCCCTTATTGTAAATGCGCAGGGCGTACTAGTCCAGACACCGTCTGGTTAGTCAAATTCATACTCCGGCTTCGGCGGCGTCTGCTCGATCCCGACCCGCCCCGGCACAATGTCCGCCCGCATGTAACTCTCCCCCTTCATGGGAGAACCATGCAACCGGCGTAACATCGCCAACTGCCCGATATGCGTCAGCGAATCGGAGATCGGACCCTGAAACAGCTTCGCCAGATCCGCTTTGATTGGATCGCCTGAAACCAGATAATCGTCAAACCTCTTCAATGCTCCAAAAAACCGTGCGACATCGCCGTTCCAGTTCGTCGTGGGGGCCGCCGTCCAACCGGGCGTCCCTTTGACCACCGTCAGCGACCAGTCAAACAGATCCCCCATATGCGCCACAATTTGAAGCGGTGTCTTGGTCGATGGTCCCGCCTTGTATTCGGCAAACGACTCCGGCGCCGTCCGCATGGTCTTCCCGGCCCGATACGCAATCGTCGCCAGCACATGTCTCACAAAGTCAATGTCCGTCATCCTGAACCTCCTGAACCACTTGAGTCCATATTGGACTTAAAGGTAGCCTCTCGTCCCGATAGTGCGCAATACCTTTGGGATAGCCGGTACAAGTCATTACTAACCCCTTTCCCCCTACCCCTTCCTCTACCCGGATGACTGCCACCGTCAAATCACTTGACACAAATCTGCGTCACAACCTATCTTGTTGAGAGAGTATTCAATATACTTCTCTTCGTTCATATGTTTCCAATCGCTCTGGGTGGGGATCGAATGATCGCGTCGCCAAACTTGAAGTTACTCAATTCGTTCGCATAACATTTTTGCTCTTGTACCGAAAGTTTAGGTGAGGAGGTCGCTATGGCGAGAAAGTACGTTTGCTTGGCGATGGCTGTCGCGGTCATCTGGCTGTTAGTTCTTCCAAACGCGTATGCTCAATGGTCAAAAACCACCATGCCGGACGGAGGGGTTGTCTATGGGCTGGCTGCAGTCAATACCAGCCTCTTTGCGGCTACTGAGAACGGCGTCTTCCGATCAGATGACTACGGCGCCTCGTGGTCTGCGACCACATTGACCAACGCCGCTGTTAAGAGCATCACCAGTAAAGATGGATACCTAATCGTTGGGCGAAGCGGCGGAGTCTCCGTCTCCACCGACCTTGGAGTCACCTGGACGCCCAAGAACATTCCCGGTACCACCGCCACGATGGTGCTCTCGTCAGCGTCCGACGGTATCTGGGCCGGAACCTCGGATGAATCGCATTTGAGTTTTGTCTGGTATTCAACCAATTATGGTGATACCTGGCAACAAGTGGCTGATGTCGTTGGAAGCAACTATACATTCGTCAATGCTATCGAGGCCGACTCGTTGCACGTCTATGTCGGTACACCTGACGGCCTTTACGCGACCGACCGCTCCAACGGCACCTTCGGTTTCTGGTATCAGTTCAAGGCTGGGCCGTATCTCTACGGCCTTGCTCTCACCAATGCGAAAGTCTATGCTGCTGGATGGTACGGCGCCGGTGCGCTGGCATGTCCAATCATCAGTCAACTCAAAAGCCTCGGATCAACAGGACTCGGCAACACCGATCTGCACGATGTCTTTATCGATGGCCCGAGTTTGTATGCCTGCTCCCGTTCCGGTCTGTATCGCTCGGTTGACACCGGTACCACCTGGAGTCTCGTCGGCCTCGACCACACCGATGTCTACGGCATGATCCGTTTCGGCGGCAGGCTTTTCGCCGCGGCCGGCTCCGGGGTCGCCCAGTCCCTCGATGATGGCCTCACATGGACAGTCGCCAACAATGGATTGAAGTCCGAAGGTCTCTATTCTATCCTGCCGCAGGGGGATACCATTATCGTCGGCACACCAAGTGGCGTCTTTCGCTCGGCCGATCAGGGTGCTACCTGGACCAGCATCGGACTCCAGCACGATTACGTCTTCTGCCTGGCAGCCGAAGGAACCGACTTGTATGCCGGTACCCGCAACGGTCTCTTCCGCTCAAGTGATAACGGCGCTTCCTGGACGCCTCTGGCCGAAGGTATGTCCCAGAGCACGTACAGCATGATCGTTACTCCCAGTGTTATCGTGAGATCCGGATACTTCAGCAACGGTGTCTATCACTCGGTCGATCAAGGCGCCACGTGGTCTTTCAACAACACGCTTCCCTATTGGCTCGTTTCCTATGCGTCACTCGGCTCAACCTTGCTGCAGGGATGGCAGGGTGTCATGCGATCAACCGATCAAGGCACCACCTGGACCTACAATTCAAGCGATCCCCTTGCCCAGCGATACATCTCTCATCTGAAATCTGTGGGCTCGAATGTCTATGCCGCTACCGGCAATCGGGTCTATGTCTCCTCTGATACCGGTCTGAGCTGGACCTCCATCTCATCCGGCCTCTCTACAGCGCAGTGCAAGGACCTCACCACCTTTGGCTCCACCCTGGTAGCCTCTACGTACAATGGCCTGTTCACATTGTCCAACGGACAATCGACCTGGCTCCCGGTCAGTACCGATGGTTTGGCGGATCGACGAATCACCGCCAGCGCCATAGCCGGTAACCGGGTCTTCTCCATTACACAGGCGGGAAGAATTGGCGAAGGTATTGATGGTGGCCGCGATCTTTGGACTCTGCCTCTCGAAAACTTGCTCTGCTGCCACGGAACAACAGGCAATGTTAACCTGACCGGCGGAGTTGATCTGGCCGACCTGTCGGCCTTGGTCCTATATCTGACCGGTGGCGACTATGTGCTCCCGTGTGCCAGTGCCGCCAATGTCAACGGACAGGGATCAGTCGATCTGAGCGATCTCAGTGCCATGGTCGCCTTTCTTACCGGTGCCGGATTCGATTTGCCCAGCTGCTCATAACGAACCACAAATGAATAAGGGCGCGCTCACACCGGGCGCGCCCTATTTTTTGCCAAAATCCACACAATTGCGTCTTCCCCAATCTGGACGTATCTTCTCCATATTACCAATCTGTAACCCGGAACACCCGCTATGACTATCGAAAAACTCGGCTACGAATACCTCCTCGGCGATGGTGACAAAGAGATCGACCGCCTCCGCTTCCAACACACCGTCTGGGGTCCGGTCACCGCCAAATTCTTCGATCGCATCACTGTCACTCAGGGCTGGCGCGCGCTCGATGTCGGCTCCGGTCCCGGATTTGTCTCGATGGATATCCGCAAACGGATCGGCGACTCCGGCCACCTCACCGCGCTTGAACCCTCTGAATCGTTCCGCACCTGGTTCGCCAAACGTATCGCCGAACAGAACTGGACCAATGTCCAGATCGTCCCGGGTAATTCTTTCGAAGCCGAACTCCCGGAGTCGTTTTTCGATCTGATCTTTGTGCGATGGGTGATCGGCTTTGTTCCGGATCATCGGGACTTTTTGCTCCCCCTGATCAAAGCCCTCAAACCGGGCGGGATTATCGCGATTCAGGATTATATCCACGAAGGCTGCGCGCTCTTTCCGCATGGCGGCGCCTGGGATAAGTTCCCTCAGATGATGCGTGAGTGGTGGCGTTCCGGCGGGGGTGATCCCTATGTCGCCGCGAAATTACCCAAAGTCATGCACGATCTCGGCCTGACCGTGGTCGACTTCACCCCGACTACTCTGACCGGCGGCCCGGACAGTGCGGTGATGGAATGGATGGAGCGGTATTTGTACAGCCAGTTATCGGTGATGGTGGAGCGTGGTATTGCAAGTCGCACTGAAGCCGAAGCAGTCATGTCGGACTGGATGAGTCACCGAAGTAATCCTGATACGATTTTCTTTTCTCCGTTTGTCGTTGACCTCGCCGCCCGCAAGTAGCGAAACCGTCATTGCGAGGCAGTTCCGCCGAAGGCGGGACAACGAAGCAATCTGTCCAACTGGTAGGGCACGTCCCACCGTGGACGTGCCTTAAGTCTAAATGACATGAGTGCAGAGACTCGCTCCCTGACGGTATACACTACCTTCCGACCACGAAGGTGCGAGGTGTCTCAGTCCAGATACCGTCTGGTCATCCTGAGCGTAGTCGAAGGATGAGCTAAGGTACTGTGGTAAGGCTTTTTGCCTTTCTCTCCCAAGCTACAACCGTGTCAAAGACGACAGCCCTTCCCTCAATCTGAATAAGTCCGGTGAGACTGATTGCCAGCCGTACATCGGCAACGGTTCCGTCCGCTGCTTTCGGGAGATTACTAATATCCGGAGAACAGATAAACTTCTTTCCGAATGCAAATTTCCCCTTGTCGGGTTCGTTTTCCCGTTCCCACGTTTGGATGCCCGCAGGCCCCATTTCCGTGGAATTATAACGCACTCGAATCGAATCCGATTGGACCATAATGCTCTTGGGATCACCGTCAAATCGGACTTCTACTCCCAGAGTCAATTCATACTGTGTTGTGTCACCGTATTCGGACCAGCCCATAAGGTTGATCTCTACGTGGTCCTGCTTACGCGCTATATGGAGCTGGTCGCGCAGCTTTCCGTTATCCTCAAACTTCAGCCTGTACAATGGATTAGGACAGGCGATAAGCATGGCCACTGCGCACATTAGAACAATTCGTCGCACTTCAAGCTTTTCCTTTCCCCCTACTTCGTCACGCCACTCCCGATCTTGCTGTATTCATCATCATACGCCTCCCACAACTCGATCTTGTTCCCCTCGTTATCCATAATGTGTACGAACTTCCCGTAACTGTACGTTTCAATCGTATCGAGCACCTTCACCCCTTCGGTCTTAAATAGTCCCACCAGCGCCGTCAAATTCTCTACCCGGTAGTTGATCATGAACTCCTTGGTCGAAGGTTCAAAGTATGTCGTCGTCTCCTTGAACGGACTCCACTGCGTGAACCCCATCTTGGTCGAATCTGCCCCCTGGTACCATGCAAATGTCGAGCCGTAGGGATTGATGTTCAATCCAAGGTGCGTACCGTACCATTCTCTGACCGCCTTTGGATCTTTGCACTTGAAAAAGATCCCGCCGATTCCAGTCACGCGCTTCATCGTGGGCTTTTCTTCCGAGGGTGCCGATATTGCACTGCTGAGCGCATACCCCAGCCCAAACACTACCGCAAACGCCACCCCCAACCATGCTTGTTTCTTCATTTTTCCTTCATCCTCACTTTATCGCACATCTAAGTCCCGTATTCAATCTTCTACCATCACCTATGGCACTCAACTCCCATTCACGTCTTTGCGAGGAGTCCCGCCAGCGGCGGGGCGACGTGGCAATCTCAGTTCATATCCCACCAGCACAATTCCCTCATTCAAGTCATTGCGAGGAGGCGCGCCTACGGCGCAACGACGTGGCAATCTCAGTTCTTGTAGGTCGAGGCTCAACCTTGCACTTCGCTGAGTGAGGCTCGACACTCACATTCGGTACCACACCCGAAGGGTGTGCTTCTCCCCATTTCACCACTTTCCAGAACCCCTCCACAAAATCCGCCCGATCTCACAATGGGTTCAGCGCCTCAACGCTTCGCTGGCTTCGGTCTGGCGATGGCAGCCGCCATCCACAGCCACTCGTTGCTTTTCGAAAAGAACTTCTCCTGTCACACTAACGATAGCCAGCGTAAACCGCACAACCACAGGTCCAACATAATCCTTCGGAAGTGGGATAGGTGAAATGCTCAATACCTGATTATATCCCAGCGCCCGAGTATTGTTGCAAAGGGGTACAACTGTTATCTCCAAGGAGGGCTCTCCGTACTTAACGGTAACTGAATCTACGAGCAATTTGCTATCAGGGAGCGCTTTATCGGTATGATAGAGGCTTAGCGACCAATACGACTTTGACGAATCACGTGCAAAGTCGCGGTATTTTCCATACCAGGTAGCGGCTTCGCAAAATGTCGAATCCACAGTAATATCCCCATATTTGGGGTAGTCGATGCAACCCATATCAACGCGTAACCAACCTCGACTCGGCTTTATTTCCGATGCAAATCCGACTCCGCAATGGTAGGTGGTCTGACATCCCCCGACCATTATCGCAAATAGAAGAGCGAGCCCCCCACTAAACGATCCCGTTGCGACTTTCAAGTGTCCCTCTGTTTTCATTCATCATTCCTCTTCCACCCATCCCCAGCTCGCCACTTTCTAGAACCCCTCCACAAAATCCGCCCGGCGGGAAGCATCACTTCAAAGTATCCAATTCAACCCCGAGGATGAACCCCGGTTCGGCGTCGAACAGCTCCTTTACTTTGCCTTCGGAAAAATCAACCAGGGATACTTTCATGTGCGCCGAGCTATAGGAGTGGACCCGTTCTCTTGACCCCACCAGAAATCGAAGAGAATCGATCTTCCAACACGAAAAGTAGCCGAATGGGAGTTCCGTCCTGACTTTCCGAATAGCCAGAAGATCCTTTCCAAGCAAGTCAAGCGTCCCACTCGCCTCTGAGAAAGCTAATATCCCGTCGGAATTCGAAGCTACAAGTGGAAGGGAATATCCCAACATCTCTGTCAACCGACGCGAGGCTATGTCATATGCGTACGCATGGCGAACGTCTTTGGTGAACTTCTCGAAATAGAGATGCCTTCCCTCTTTATCAAACGCTGCATCAGCGTATCCAAATCCGCGGGAGTCGGGCTCATCGGCATGCATATCAACTGAATCGACTATGATCATAGAGTCAGCCTTGGGGTCAAATATCACCATCAAATCGCAATATGACTTGGTGACATTGTCTTCTTCTCTTCGAAGACTGGCGCATAGTCCCAATAGGCCATTCAGATTGTCGCAACACATCCTCCTGACAGCATTCCTTGTCATGTCAGTGATGCCGTAGCTTCTTATCAATTCGCCAATGATTGGCAGGTGAAAACTGTCGAGACGCAATGCCAGTTCTCCTAAGGCACTCGCGGCTGCGCGATTGTTCTGGCCGCCACAGAAATAGCGATTTTCAATCAGCCTATTTGCATTCCGTATCACTCTTGTCTCCCGGCTTCGTGTGGAGTAGACTAATACTGAGTCGGAGTCTCCGCGGGTGAAGATTGGAGTGTACGTTACTGTGAGATTTGAGACCAAGTGTTCTGGCGACGACGCTTCTGTGCAAAGTGCCGCCATTACTCCAACACCTAATGATAGTGTAATTGCGAAGACGAGTCTCAATCAAGTTCCTCCATTCTATTATGCGGCACCCTGAACGGCCGATATCCTCTCTCAGTCCTACCCCTCATAATTCCTCTCCACCCATCCCCAGTGAACAATCCACAAAAGGGCCTTGTGTTCTTCGAGGCCCTTATCCACGTATGAGCGCCGTCAACAACGCTACAGCATAGGCAAGGCTACATAAGCCGGCGAGTGTTCCGGCGAAGACTTTCACTTTGTATTCCCAGCTCTTTGATTTATCAAATAAGTAACCTACCAACCAATAATCTATCTCAAGCCTATTTCTCCCTATTTTCCAAAAGTACAACGAACGGATCATCATGGCGCCGAGCATCAATGTGACAATGAGTGGAAAATCGGCAAAGTGAAGTCTCTTCCATTCGTCGTATGGAAGGGTCTGGGCGAATATCATGGCCAGACCGATTCCCGATGCAAACCACAATCGGATCGCTATTCGGCGCTGCTTGTACAATCCGAAAAGTACCGCAGACATAAGAAGCGCAACCAGAGCATAAAGCAGAAGTGGAGCAAAGACCATTGCCAGGAATTCGGGATGATCCAGGGCATAGCTGATGTTCTGTAGCTCCCGTTCCCACGTGAAGTTAAACCCAAGACGCACAGTATCATGGCCGTAGGTGAAATTGAGGACAATGATCACCAGCCCCGCTAGCTGCAGCCACCACGGAAGCGACAGTACGTCCTTCTTTACTTCATTCACTCCCAGAACCCCATCAATTCAGTCTATCCCTTCCTACCCCTTCAAATTCCTCTCCACCCATTCCCAATTCACGACCTTCCAAAACCCCTCTACAAAATCCGCACGGCGGTTGCGGTAATCAATATAATACGCATGCTCCCAGACGTCGCAGGTCAATAGCGGCTTCTTGCCGGTCGTCAGCGGATTCTCCGCATTGGGCGTCTTGACGATCTCTAGCGACCCATCCGCATTCTTCACCAGCCATGCCCACCCGGACCCAAACTGCGTCATCGCCGCTTCGGCAAACAGCTTCTTGAATTCGTCGAACGATCCAAACTTCCTCTCGATCGCCGCCAACATTTCCACCGATGGCGCCCCGCCGTTCGGCGTCAGACCGTTCCAGAAAAATGTATGATTCCAGATCTGTGCGGCGTTGTTGAAAATCCCGCCCGATGATTTCCTGATGATCTCCTCGAGCCCGAGCTTCTCGAACTCCGTCCCTGGAATCATCTTGTTGAGATTGGTAACGTAGGTCTGGTGATGTTTCCCGTAGTGGAAGTCGATTGTTTCTTCGGACATATGCGGTGCCAGCGCATTCTTGGCGTACGGCAGTGCAGGCAATTCAAACGACATAACAATTCCTCCTGAAGTTATCTAAACAATTTGTAGCGATCACTGTAGGTCAAGGCTCACCGGAGTTCTTCGTTCTGTGAGGCTTGACATCTTAATTGGTGCCACACCCGAAGGGTGCGTTCATTCTCCTTCATCCAGAGGCTGTGGTGCCCCACCTCTTCGAGGTGGGTTACTCTTCCCCCACACCTGTCATCCCGACCGAAGGGAGTGCGTAGTCGAAGGATGACCTCCTCGTCGCTTCGAGCGAAGTCAAGAACCGAACACATTTTGGTGCTCGTCTACCCCAATGTCCCACCCTTCCAATCTCACCTGATTTCAAATCGGTATCCGAGCATGATGCCCAACCCTCGAATATTCTGCACCCAAACTGGAAATCCCTGAAGATAGGTCAACGATTTCGGGCGAATGTTAACAAGCCCAAGATCATACCGAATATCCAGGGTTACCTTCCCCTTCCCACACCTGCGCGCCAATTCGAACCCTCCTGCCAACCCATAATCCGCCCCTTTGGTAGAGTTCACGATATCAAAATCGCCGTTGTAATCGTCATTGTCATGCCAGGTTTGATTGACTCTGGCCGACAGTTTCAACCCAACATATCCCCCAGTATAGAATGACACTGTCATCCGGTCACCGACACTGTTCGGCGATATCTTGAGCAAGAGTGGAATCTCCAATACGCCAAAGCTAAATCGGTCTAGAGCTATTCCAGGCGATGGTGGAAACAGCTCAATTTTCTTCTTAAGGTACATCACTTCGCTCTGAACTGCGACCGCTCTGCCGATTGGTAGCGTAATCGTTGCCCCTCCACCTCCCGACCAGAGCCCTCTGATGCAAGGATCGGCGTTCATATTTCCGCTCCGTGAACCAACAGCCCAGAATGTCCCCCCCTTGAAACCAATTTCAACTCTTGCCTTGTCGCGTCCAAAAGCCAAAAAGGAAGGCGACAGGACGATGCCTATGATCCACAACATTCTGAACATTCTCGCTTCGGTTCTCCTCTCTGTCGAAATCCGTGGGCGCGCTAGCGCCGCACTAACATCGACACCTTCGTCTCCGTATATTGAACTCACAATACCCGCCAACCCTTTACCTGTCAACGACTATCTCCCCCAACCCACTGTAACCGCACTCCTCATGTAGCCCACAAAGGTCTGTTTAATCTTGTATTAAGTTGTTGTGCGATGGTGCGAAACGGGCTGGGCGATGTTAGAAACCCATGAACGACAACAAATGTGACAACATTCTGGCTGTTTTAGTTGCTCAACAATGGTCCATCTTGCTACTTTTTTCTCAGGGCACGGTATAAAGAGTAAACTTCTGAGCCATTCCGCTCGATTTAGAAATATAGCCGTACAACTTTACAGGAAGATATGGAAATCGCGCTTATATATTCGAACAAGGATCCGAAACAAACGGAAACCCGGAATTTCCTCCGAAGCTTCATTGTTGAACGGGGAATTCTGGCCGAAGTTATCGAGTCGATCCAGCCGGTGACATCGCCGACCTTTATCGTCAACGGTCACACCCTCAAAGATTTGCGCCAGGTCCCCCGCGAAAAGAATGCCCGCATGTTTCCGGACAAAGACGATATCGCCCGCGCCCTCGAACAACACCTCTGGGCGGTCTAGACCGCACCTTTACTCACCGACAACGTCCACCCGCCGATAGCTCCAGCCATGCTGGACACCGATTATCTTTCCTACGAGCAGGTTCGAAGGTACTGTACCCCAGAACCGCGAATCATAAGAATTGTCCCGATTGTCCCCCATCATGAAGTACTCCCCCTCGGGGACGACTATGGGACCGAAATTGTCTTTGCTGTACTGCCCGCCTGGGCCGCGTGGCTGTATTATCTGCTCGCCATCAGCAGACCTGGCGATAAATTTTGAGTGGGGCGGGTTCGCAACCAGCTGCCCGTTGACATATACTTGCTTGTCGCGAATGAGAACTGTATCACCCTCAATCCCCACGCACCGCTTGAGGTACTTAGTGTCGCCTCCTGATAGATACTGCCGATGGAAAACACCCTGTTGACTGTCCCAC